>JAAYKH010000087.1 GCA_012522475.1 Chloroflexota bacterium
AAGCAATGATAGATAGCAGCAAAAACATACCTATTCGTAACGCCCTTATTTCTGTATACCACAAAGAGGGTTTGGAGCCCGTTGTTGAACAATTGGTGAAAAACGGAGTGCATTTGTATGCTACAGGAGGAACTCTTGCTTACCTGCAAGAGTTGGGAGCAAACCCCATTGCTGTTGAAGATTTTACGGGCTATCCGTCTGTACTGGGAGGACGTGTAAAAACGTTGCATCCAAAGATCTTTGGAGGCATTCTGGCCCGACGGGACAATCCTCAAGACAAAGAGGACCTGGAGCGTTTGCAAGCACGTTTTTTTGATTTGGTCATAGTAGATTTGTATCCCTTCTCCCAAACGTGGGCCTCGGGGGCTTCTCATGAAGACATCATTGAAAAAATTGATATCGGCGGAGTCTCTCTCATAAGGGCTGCTGCCAAAAATTATGAAAACACCCTTGTCATGCCGGACAAGGAACTGTACGGGATTTTACTGGACCTGTTGCAAAACAGGGACTGCACATCCACGTTGCAAGAACGTAGGATTTTTGCCACACACGCCTTCAGAATCAGTTGCCGTTACGATTCGGAAATTTTCCAATATTTCAATATGGGTATGAGGCTTCCCGTTTTTAGTCACTGCATAGACAACCAGCCCATTGCCCTAAGGTACGGAGAGAACCCACACCAAGAAGCACATTTCTTTGGCACAACAGACTGTATCCCTCGCCAATTGCACGGCAAACCCATATCGTACAACAACTTGTTAGACACACAAGCCGCTTTGCAATTGATTGCCGAGTTTGAGGAAACGACGGTTGCCATTTTGAAACACAACAACGCCTGCGGTTGCGCTTCGCATTCCAATATCACTACTGCTTGGAAAAAAGCGTTACAAGCAGATCGGCTCAGTGCCTTTGGAGGAGTAGCCGTGACAAACCGCCCCGTTACAGAAGCGTTGGCAAAAGAGATGGACAAAATCTTTTTGGAAATTGTTTTAGCTCCTTCTTTCCATCCGGAAGCCCTCACCCTGCTAAGAGACAAGAAGAACAGGATTTTGTTGGAATACAACCCGCAAATATCCGGGCCCCGTAAAGAGTTCCGTTCGCTGTTAGGAGGCGTCATAGTCCAAGACACAAACACGTTTGCCATAGAAGAAGGTACGGGCAAAGTAGTTACCCACAAAGCGCCTACGAAAAAACAACTGCAAGACTTGTTGTTTGCCAACAAGATCGTAAAACACACCCGTTCCAACGCCATAGTTTTGGCAGCAAACGGCGTGTTGCTGGCCGCCGGCATGGGGCAGACCTCGCGTATTGACGCATTGAAACAAGCCATCACAAAAGCACAGGAAAACAACCTTTCGCTAAAAGGTGCCGTTATGGCCTCGGATGCGTTTTTTCCTTTTCCGGATGCTGTGGAATTGGCTCATCAAGAAGGCATTACTGCTGTTATCCAACCGGGTGGTTCCGTGAAAGACCCCTTAAGTATTGATTTTTGTAATAACCACAACATGGCTATGATTCATACGGGCATACGCCATTTTAAACACTAGATACAATTTTATGGCTTTTTCTTTCTTGACACAAAAACTGGCCATTGACCTGGGTACTGCCAATACCATCATCATTCACAACGACAAAGTGGTCGTTGACGAACCGTCCATCGT
>JAAYKH010000018.1 GCA_012522475.1 Chloroflexota bacterium
CTGATTAATCCCAAAGCACCCAGGGCTGTTAAACAAGGAAAATATTCAGTTTCAGCGGGTGAAAGCCGGAAAACCAGGCTGAACGCCAGGGATTGGCCTGGCACTGTTACCCATTGCCGCCCAGCGCGCCCTCTCCCTGCGGTTTGAGCGTCAGACACCACCAAAGACCAATCCGCCGCGCCCTGCTCCGCCCAATTAAGCGCAACATCATTGGTAGACCCTACCAACGGAAAATAGTGCCAGGCGGCCAAGCCCAGCGGTTCCAAACTTTTTGATAACGCATCAACTTCGTTCACCAACTCACCCCGGCAGGTGATTGACCACAGGCATGATAAATAGGGCCAATCATAACGTAATGGGTATAATTATAGAGCTAATTGATCACAAATGGAGGACTATTTTGGCTAATTTTCCTGGTAAAGGCAAAGTGGCGGTTTTAAAGACCGCGCCAAAAACGGTATTGGATGATATTGAAAAACTGATGACGTTAGCCCGGGTCGATAAGGCCTTGCCAAAAGGTATACAAACCGGCTTGAAGATCAACATCTCATGGCAAACTTGGTACCCGGCTTGCTCGACCACCCCCTGGCAGTTAGAAGGGGTCATCCGCACCCTGCGCGGGTTAGGCTATGAAGACCTGGTTGGCGTACACAACGACACGGTTGTGGTTGATACCCGTGATGGCGAGTTTAATAATAAGCATAAATTTGTCACCGACCTCTATCAGGTGCCGTGTTTGTATCTATACGAAGACCAGTTCGAATGGATTGAGTTTGTTCCCAGCCAACCCCTGCTGGTTTTAGATAAGGTGTATCCCGAGGGCATTATGATCCCTAAAGCCCTGATCGGGATGAACATTATTCAACTGCCCACGGTTAAAACCCACGTCTTCACCACCATCACCGGTGCAATGAAAAACGCCTTTGGTGGTTTGCTCCACCGCCATCGCCATTGGACTCATAGTGTAATCCACGAAACCCTGGTAGACCTGCTCACCATACAGCAAGAAATCCACCCAGGCATTTTTGCGGTCATGGACGGCACTTTCGCCGGTGATGGGCCCGGCCCGCGAGCCATGCGCTGGCACGAAAAGGATATCCTGCTGGCCTCTGCAGATCAGGTCGCCATCGACGCCGTCTCCGCCCGGTTGCAAGGTTTTGATCCCCTGTCGATCCCCTTTATCCGCCTGGCCCACGAAAAAGGCTTGGGCGTCGGCAACCCGCGTGATATTGAAATCCTCGGGTATGACATTGAACAAGAACCACCCTGGAATTTCGTTCAGGAAGATACCTTTGCTTCAAAAGGTCAAAAGCTGATTTACCACGGTCCACTAAAGCCGTTGGAAAAGCTCCTTTTACAGAGCCCATTGGTTCCCTGGAGCTATTTCGCTAGCAATTTTTATCATAACGTTTACTGGTACCCTTTTGTCGGTCGTCCGAGGGTCAAAGCTGCCTTGGAAACCAAGTGGGGTCAGCACTTCAAAACTTATGGGGATGGCCAGGTGGTCATGCCTGGATTAGAAGAAAAAACCGTGTTACAGGCTGTGGCAGGCCTTACGGTTCTGGCCGCATTAACTGGCGGGCTGGTCTGGTTAATGAATAATCGACACAAAACCAAATAAAGCGATTAACCCAATTATTCAATCGTCGCTGCAAAACAGCGACGATTTATGTGTCCAGGGCTTCTCTCAACAGGACTGCCATCTCGGCAATGTCCGCAACCAGGATGTCAGGTTTAAATTCCGACCTGTCCAAGTCTTCCGCGCGGGTTTCCCCGCTCAACACCAGCGCGGTAAGCATCCCCCAGCGCCCCAGGGCGATATCGGTATACAGACGGTCGCCAATCATGCAATGTGCATCAACAGGGAGCGCAGTTTTTTCAATCAGGGCATCGACAATGGCCTGGTTGGGTTTACCGATTATCACATCGGGGCGTCGACCTGTGGAGGTGGCGACCAGTTCGATCATCGAGCCGACGTCCGGCATAAAACCCGTTTCTGTTGGGCAGTTAATGTCCGGATGGGTGGCAATGTATGGCTTTCCTGCTGTGGCCAGATCGCACAACTTCCAGAGCTTGTCATAGGTCAGGGTGGTGTCAAAACCCAGCACAACCAGGTCAGGGTCTGTCTCTGTCAATGTAAATCCATAGCGCGCAAATTCTGCTAACAAGGGCGGCGTCCCTAAAACATACAGCGCCGCATCGGGAAAATGGCGCTGCAGGTAAATCGCCGTCGCCTCACCAGAAGTAAAAATCTGTTCCTCGGATACCTCTAACCCCAAATGATGGAGTTTTTCAGCATATTCAACCCGAGAACGCGAGGAGTTGTTCGTCAGAAAATAATAAGGGATTCCTTTAACGTTCAACAAGTCCAACCAATCCCGCGTACCCGGTAGTAACTGATCGCCCAGGTAGATCGTGCCGTCCATATCCATTAAAAAGCAGCGAATTTGCCGTAATTTTTCCATTTGTGCCATTGCCATTCATCCTTTAATGCAGTAAATCGCTCTAACAGGCGTAATCATAGCTTAATTCTACCAATTGGGTTGAAATTTCCTGTGCAAAATCTTGTGGATGCAATCTTCACGCGTTCTCTATGCTCATCAGGCAGATGATTGCTGAAATCTGTGGCAGGAACATAGAATCACGGTCCTAAATCGGCTATAATAATTCAACGAACTACAAAACAGCGATTAAATTCTGGGAGGATGTTTGATGAAACCCATTTCATTGACCGGGATCAAACCAACCGGTAAGCCCCATATCGGCAACTACCTGGGCATGTACCGTCCAGCACTCGACCTGATGCAAAACTACCAGGGCATGTACTTCGTTGCTGATTACCACGCCCTGACCACCGTGCATACCCCCGACACTTTGCGGGAACTGGTTTACGAGGTGGCAGCCAGCTGGTTGGCCCTGGGGCTCAACCCGGAGGAAGCGATTTTCTTCCGCCAATCCGACATTCCAGAGATTCCGGAATTCACCTGGATTTTATCTTGTTTCACCTCAAAGGGTTTGCTCAACCGTGCCCATGCCTATAAAGCCGCTGTGGATGAAAACCTTTCACTGGGTAGGGATTCCGATGAGGGCATCAACGCTGGTTTGTATAACTACCCCGTGCTGATGGCAGCGGATATTCTGCTGTATGGGTCGGATGTCGTTCCGGTTGGGCTGGACCAGAAACAACACATCGAGATCACCCGTGATATTGCAGAAGCTTTTAACCGCACCTATGGAGAAGTGCTCAAAGTACCGGAGGGCATCATCCAGGAAAATGTGATGAAAGTGCCCGGCATCGATGGTCAGAAGATGAGCAAAAGTTACAACAACACCATCCCAATCTTCGCACCTGAAAACGAGATTCGCAAACAAGTCATGCGCATTGTCACCGACAGCAAGCGCCCTGAAGACCCCAAAGACCCGCAAGACAATACCCTGTTTACCTTGCTGAGCTTCTTCGCCAGCCCCGAGCGCCTGGAGGAGATCCGTCAGCTCTATTTGCACGGCGGCGCTGCTTATGGCGACCTTAAAAAAGAGCTGGCCGAGTTAATACTGGCGCACTTCGCCAATGCCCGCGACCACTACCATGAGCTGATGCATGATCGGGGCTATATTAACGATGTTTTAGCGCAGGGCGCCTTCAGAGCACGCCAGATGGGGCAACCCTACTTGGCTGCCGCTCGCAAAGCGACGGGAATCGATTGAGATTCATTGCAAAAATCCAGTGGTAGGGAGACTTTGCCACTGGTTTTTTAATTTGTCTTCACAGTTATTCAACTCGAGGAAATCAACCCGGCAGTTTGGTCGATGAAGTCATTTACGGCCTCCCTTAATAAGGACAACGGCAACCCACCCTGGTTAATGATCACATCATGAAACGCTTTCAGGTCAAAGTCATCACCCAACGTGGACTGCGCCTTTTGTCTCAGTGCCAGCATCTCCAGGTAACCAATATAGTAAGCGCAAGCCTGCCCGGGCATGACGATATAGCGTTCCACCTCGGTGACCACGTCGCGCTCAGGTAAACCCGTCTTTTCAATCATGTAATCAATGGCTTCCTGTCGAGTCCAGCTCTGGGCGTGGATGCCGGTGTCAACCACCAGGCGCACAGCACGCCACAGCAAAGCCTGTAACCGACCCAGGTTGCTGAGATCATCTTCCAGCCCCAACTCCCAGGCCAGTTGCTCCGCATATAAAGCCCAACCTTCCACATAAGCATTGAAGAAATAATTCTTGCGGAAGGTGGGCAACCCCCGCAATTTCTGTGCCTGAGTCAGCTGATAAACATGTCCGGGGATGCCCTCGTGGTATGCCAAAGTTTGCATTCCCCACCGGTAAACATTATCCGGATCGCGCAAATTCAGCCATAAAGTGCCGGGTGTGCTGCCATCCAACGACGGCGGCTGTGCATAGGCAATCGGGGAATCTGGTTCTTTGAACTCCGGCAATCGCTGAACGGCATAAGTATCCAATGAGCCAAAGTTAAACACCTCGGGCATGCGTTGGTTAACGACCTCCAAAATCGTCTGGTAGTCACTGATGATCGCCTGGCGTTGGTTTTCCCCCTGGTAATGATGATGGGGAGCCTCCCGTAAGGCTTGAAGCTGCTGGCCGGGTTTATCTGCGGGCAAGCCCAATTTATTCAAAATTTCTGCAACCTCCGCAGTCAACCGCTGCACCTCATCCAGTCCGATTTGATGGATCTGTGCAGCCGTCAGGTCAGTGGTGGTATGATGCCGAAGCAAGTAAGCATAATAAGCTTCACCTTCTGGAAGCTTCCAGACGCCGTCATCATCACTGGCATTGACCAACAAGCCCTCCAGATAGACCGCTAAAGATTGATAGGCTGGTTTGACCTGTTCTTCAATTGCCTGTTGTATCCGCTTTCCCCAACAAGCCATCTCGCGGTGATTGAAACGACCCGCTGCTTCCATCTTCTCAATGGCGTGGGTATAAAGCGGATTATCTTCCGGCTGCTCGGCAAGAAAAGTCCGGATTTGGGCCAGTGATTTTTCCAAAACAAATTTTGGCGGAACAACGCCCGCGGCGGCACGCGCTTTAACAGCAGCTGTTAACCCTGCAAGTTTCCATTCAACGGTGCTTAGTCGCCGTAGATAGCAGCGCAGACTGCGCGGACCTTTAATTTTATGGTGGGTACTTAAGAATTGAATCAGATCGACCTGTACACCACAAACATGGTTAACCGGGTACGGCCCCATAAAAACCGGGCCGGATTGCCAGTGATAATCAAAGCGGTGACCATTCAGGTTGTGATCAAAAAACCAGCGCATCAAATGATAGGTGATACGCTGCTGACCGTGCAGCTTCTCCGGGTCAAAACGCCGAATCAGCGCCAGCCCATCGCGGTCGAGCTGACGGCGAAGTTCATCCCCTTTAGGCGAGGCGTTGGTCAAACGCCCGCTATGAAAATCAAGCAGGGTATTATCGAGCAATCCCAACTGTGTCAGCAATTCCGGATCTGCCAGCAGCATCCGAAGGGCATAACGTTCCACAGCCAGATTGATTGAAGGTGGTGTGCCCCAAATAAGGCTGTAGATGAGCCAGATCAGGCCCACACCCAAAATAATTAGAATTGTAATGATCACCCAGGACATTTCTGCGCCCCTTTCTAATTGTTAAAAACCACCGTTTTTCTTACGTATCGTTCCCTTGTAGCATTGAAATGACATACAGGTTTTTCATATCGCCTGCTTGAGATGAGATCTTCAGTCTGAAATTTGATAACCCACGCCACGCCATCGACTTTTCAGCATATTTGCGTAAACTTGAGGACAAGTTCCATCCAAAAGGAAGATCATTTTAAAATCTCCGCCAAAACACGGCGTAAATATCCGAAGATCGGCAAGTCTTGTTATAATATCACAGCAGAGCAATCCAACCAACCCCTCAGATCTACCACCGGTGGAAAGCACTAAAAACATTCTGACCATCGTCATAAATGCTCGCGATACACCGGGCCATCAGGGTTGGAACGACACCAGCACAAAAGGCGGACACGATGAAAACGACATGGGCTCAGGGCGATGTCTATGCCAACGGCATTAAAATTCATTATTATCGCACCGGCGGAAACAAACCCCAGGTGGTACTCAACCACGGCGCCATGGACGACGGCCTGTGCTGGACGCGAGTCACAAAAGCTTTAGAAGCAGCGTATGACCTGATCATGCTGGATGTTCGCGGACATGGTCTATCTGACATTGGCCAGGGGGATTATTCATCCCAAAGCCGGGCAGCAGATCTGGCCGGTGTAATTCAAGCTTTGGGTCTGGATCGGCCCGTGGTGGGAGGTCATTCCCTGGGGGCGGATACCGCGTTAAACCTGGCCGGGCATGACCCTGAATTGGTCAGGGGCATCTTTCTGGAAGACCCACCCATCACCTTACCCGGACAACAAATCTTCGGCGGAAAAACGGCCGAAGGAAAGGATCCGGTCCGGTTGATGAAGATTTTCATGCGCACGATCCGGGCGCTGCCCTCGTTCATAGGTGCTTCAATCGCACGACGATTGAACCCGGGTTACCATGAGGATGAAATCCTGCCCTGGGTGAACTCAAAAAAACGACTGAGCACGGACTTCCTGGCCAGTATGGCAACCTCATTAGACTTCAGCGGCGGCATCCCCACCGAGCTTTTAGGGGGGATTAAGGTGCCCGTACTGCTGATTATCGGTGACCGGGACGCAGGTGCGATCGTCTCTCAGGGGGTTGCCGCGGCAATACAAGCCGCTACCAAAGATCTGCGCATTGCTCATTTAACCGGCGCCAGCCATGACATCCGCCGCTCTAGGTTCGACGGTTACATGGCCGCTCTACGCAGCTTTTTATCCGAAATCTATCGCTGAGCCTGATATAATGGGAATTAATCAAATATTTAATGATCAAGCACACCCATAACCGGACAAATTATTGGAGGATTTGATAATGCCCGATATTCATCAATTAATTGCAAAAATGACCTTGGAGGAAAAAGCCTCGCTGTGTTCCGGGTTGAACCTGTGGTACACAAAGCCGATTAAACGATTGGGGATCCCCTCGATCATGCTTACAGATGGCCCGCATGGCTTACGCAAACAGGTGGAGGTCAACGATCTGGGTGGTTTGTCAGACAGCTATCCAGCCACCTGCTTTCCAACAGCTTCGGCGCTGGCAGCAACCTGGGATCGCAACCTGATAACACAGATAGGCGTTGCGCTGGGCGAAGAATGCCGGCAAGAGAATGTATCGGTGCTCCTCGGACCCGGAGCAAATATCAAACGATCACCCCTGTGTGGACGAAACATCGAGTATTTCTCAGAAGACCCCTTCCTATCAGGGGAAATTGCTAAAAGCCATATCCAGGGCGTTCAGAGCGGGGGGGTAGGCACCTCGTTAAAACACTACGCAGCCAATAACCAGGAATATCGCCGCATGACAATTGACGCGGTAATCGATAAGCGCGCCTTGTACGAGATCTACCTGGCTGGCTTTGAGATTGCCGTGCGCGAAGCCAAACCCTGGACCCTGATGGGCGCGTACAACCGATTGAATGGCGCCTTTTGTTGCGAAAACCAGTCACTGTTAACCGCCATCCTCAGGGAGAGATGGGGATTCCAGGGCCTGGTGATGACCGATTGGGGTGCTATGAATGAGCGTGTGCTTGCGCTTGAAGCCGGGTTGGAATTGGAAATGCCCGGGCCCGCCGATGTGAACGACGCTCGAATTGTGGATGCGGTTCGCAACGGTGAACTGGATGAATCCGTGCTGGATCAAGCGGTGACGCGCATCCTGGAAATGGTGTTCCAAGCCCAGCCAGCACTCGCTGAGGGCGGTCATTATGATCAGGATGCCCATCATAGTCTGGCACGCCTGGCTGCTGCTGAAGGCGCAGTTTTATTGAAAAATGACAATGAAACCCTGCCGCTGGATAAAGCCGTCAGGGTGACCCTGCTGGGCACCTTTGCCAAACATCCACGCTATCAGGGCGCGGGCAGCTCGCTGATTAACCCCTTGCAGATTGAAAATTTACACGATGAGATGGTAAAAATCGCCGGCGCAGATAATCTCGCCTACGCACCCGGTTATCCCGAGCAGGGATTGGCCTTTGATGAAAACCTGTTAAATGAAGCTGTTGCATTGGCAAAAACAGCCGAGGTGGTTGTTATCCACATCGGTTTACCCGATTCCTATGAAGTGGAAGGTTTGGACCGCTCCCATCTGCATTTGCCCGAAAGCCATAATCGACTGGTGGAAGCGGTG
The DNA here is from genome assembly GCA_012522475.1 of Chloroflexota bacterium. GTDB lineage: Bacteria > Chloroflexota > Anaerolineae > Anaerolineales > Anaerolineaceae > Brevifilum. Next base: position 8,259 of record JAAYKH010000018.1, read on the forward strand.
TGTGCCGTCCACGAAAGGGTCGTGGTTGTGCTCAGCAATGGCGCACCAGTGGAAATGCCCTGGGTCGACCAGGTTGAGGCGATCCTGGAAGGCTATTTGGGCGGGCAGGCGGGCGGTGGCGGGCTGGCAGATGTCCTTTACGGCCTGGTTAACCCAAGCGGTAAATTAGCCGAAACCTTCCCCCTGCGCCTGGAAGATCACCCCAGCCACCCCTACTATCCGGGCGGGCCTAAAACGGTGGAATACCGCGAAAGTCTGTATGTGGGGTATCGCTACTTCGAAACGGTCGACAAACCAGTCCTGTTCCCCTTTGGACATGGGCTCAGTTACACCAGCTTTGCCTACGAAGACTTGCATCTCAGCCGTTCGACTTTGCATAACCAAGAAAGCCTGACCCTGCAGGTGACCCTGCGCAACGTTGGCACCAGGGCAGGCAAAGAGGTCGTTCAGGTGTATGTCAACCCCATTTCACCGACCGCTTTCCGCCCCAAAATAGAATTAAAGGGCTTCGAGAAGGTTGAGCTGCAGCCCGGTGAGGCCAAAGTTGTTAACATCACACTCAACTGGCGGGCATTTGCTCACTTCAGCACCGCACTCGACGATTGGCAGGTTGAACCCGGAAACTACCGCATCCTGGTGGGTGCTTCTTCCCGCCAGATACACCTGGAAGGCGAGGTTGAGGTGATCCCCGCACAAACAGATGTTTCCATCCCGGAACGAGATCGCGTGCCAGCCTATGTCAATTTCCCCGCCGATGGAAAGGTCAGCCAGGCTGATTTTGATGCACTGCTGGGGCACCCGGCACCACCCAATCAATTGATTAAAGGCGAATTGGCCACGCTGAACACGCCCTTAGCAGATTTACAACATTCTTTTGTGGGCAGACAGTTGAAGAAAATCGTAAACCAAGAAATTGAAACCATGGTCGTTGAAAACCCTGACAGCCCCAATGCTCAGATGATTGCCGGCATGATGTTGGACGCCCCTCTGCGCACATTGTTGATGTTTGGCGGCGACAAGCTCAACCGGACGATGATGGATGGTTTGTTGTTGATGATCAACCGTCGTTACATCAAAGGTCTGGTCAAATTTGTTCAGGGTCAAAAATTGACTAAATCCTGATTTTAATTAATGGGCAGGCATAGCCAGTTTTTATTTAGAAAGCTGGCGGCGGGCTGTTTGCATCGGATGGGTTGGCCGCGCTGCGATGGCATAAATGATTAAAAACTGCCCAACTCCAAAAAAGATGCGCTCATTGATGCTGGATTTCCAGAGCGGTGCGCGCAATGCTGTAATCTGTATAAAAATCGGCAAATTTGTAGAAAAGCAATGAAATTATCGGTATTAATGCCCGTGTACAATGAACGTCGGACGCTCAGAGAGATCGTTCGGCGTGTTTTGGATCAGCCTGTGGCGGGGGTCGACCAGGTTGAGTTGATCATCGTTGATGATTGTTCTACCGACGGTTCAACGGAGATCGTACGCCAACTCCAGGAAGAGCACCCCGAGAGCATTCATGTCATCCTGCTGGATCAGAATCAGGGTAAAGGCAACGCGATCCGTCTTGCTATCCAGGCTGCCAGCGGTGATATCGCCATCATTCAGGACGCTGACCTCGAATACAGCCCAGAAGATTACGATATCATGCTAAAGCCGATCATCAGCGGTGTGGCCGATGTGGTCTACGGCTCCCGCTTTGCTGCTCGAGAGCTGCGCCGGATGCTCTATTCTCGCCACACCCTGGCGAACCGCTTTCTAACCTTTCTGAGCAATTTTTTCACCAACCTGAACCTGACTGATATCGAAACCTGTTATAAAGCCTTCCGTGTTGAAGTCGCCAAGACCATTCCCATACGATCGAAACGCTTTGGGATTGAACCTGAAATTACTGCCAAATTTGCCAAACGTAAATTGCGGATCTATGAAGTACCCATCAGCTACCACGGGCGTACCTACGCTGAGGGCAAGAAAATTACCTGGAAAGATGGCCTGCAAGCCATCTACGTGATCATTAAATACTGGCTGATCGATGATATGTTTCAGGGCGACTACGGTCATAAAGACCTCATCGATATGGAAGCCGCCCCGAAATACACGGAATGGACGCTTGAACGCACTCAACCCTACATGGGGAACCTGGTGCTGGAAATCGGCTCCGGGATCGGTAACAACGTGCGCATCCTGATGCAATACACGGATGTAGTTGCTACAGAAATTGAACCGGTCTATTTGCAAGTTTTGCGCAATGCCTACTTCAACACGCCAGGCGTCGCAGTATTTGCTTGGGACGCCACCCAGGCGCCCCCTGCAGACCTGCCCACACCCGACACGATCCTGTGCTCAAATGTCATTGAGCATATTGAGGATGACCAGAGCGTGGCCTTCAATGCCGATCAAATCCTCAAGCAAGGTGGGCGGATGATCTTCATCGTACCGCGCGGCGAAAACCTTTATTCGACCCTGGACGAGGCCATCGCTCATGTCAGGCGTTATGATGAAACGCGGTTGCGATCATTGTTTACCACCCTGGGCTACGAGATCGAAGAAATGTTCACGCTTAACAAAATCGGCGTGTTGGGCTGGTGGTATCGGGGCAAGCTTGCCAAGCAACAAACCATCGGCCGCTTTGGGTTAAAGGTCTTCAACGTGTTGGTGCCACTATTTAAGTTAATTGACCCGATCCTGCCCTGGAAAGGGCTATCGCTGGTGATCGTCGCCCGCAAGCCAGCCGCACATTAAGCTTGCTCAACCAAAAGGGCCGGCTTAGCATGCCCGAAACAAGCGGCAGGTAAACCCCACAATCCTAAAACAACAGGATTTATCACGCCGGCCAGATTTTCCGGCCACCGCCGGGCGGGGTGAGCGCGTCGATCAACTGCAGTTCTTCCCGGGTGAGTGGGGACAGCAGGGCTGCTTCCAGGTTTTCTTCCAGCTGTGAAATTCGCTTGGCGCCCGGTATCGTAACAGTCACCGCCGGGTGTGCCATCACAAACTGGATCGCCAACTGTGATAGCGTACGCCCTTTCGTCAGTGCTTTGAGTCTTTCAACTTTTTCCAAATCCTCCAGGAAAACCTGGTGCTCATCCTTGTTCTCAGTCCAGCGCTGGCGGAAATCCCCAGCGGCAAAGGTGGATTCGGGGGTGAACTTACCAGTCAGGATGCCCATAGCCAGCGGGCCGCGCACCAACACACCGAGGTCGTGTTCAATAGCATAGGGAAGGATTTCTGCCTCAGAGGTACGATTCAAAATCGAGTAATCGATCTGCAGCGTGCTGGCGCGATTATCGGCGTTAAAGGCCTGCAAGTATTCAAAGTCGCTGGTGCTGACGCCATAGGCGCGCACCTTGCCCTGCGCCTGCAATTTTTGAAAGCCCTCCACATAAACCTCCATGTTGGGCTCTCGAAAGTCAATATGGCACTGGATCAAATCTACATAATCTGTATTCAGGCGCTTCAAATTAGATTCCACACCTGCAATCAGCTTATCTACCGTGTCATAAACGCTAGCCCGGGTCTGATGATCAAACCCCACCCAACCGATCTTGGTGGCAACAATAAACTGCTCCCGCCGCCCCTGCATGGCCTGGCCTAAAAGTTCCTCGCTGTGACCCAACCCGTACACGTCGGCAGTGTCGAAGAAGTTGATGCCCATATCCAGCGCCGTTGAGATCAAATCCAGCGATTCACGGTCATCTACCGCACCCCATTCGTCACCGCCAATGGCCCACAAGCCCAAGCTGAGCTTGGTAACCTCGATACCGCTCTTACCTAAAACTCGTTTTTCAATCTCCGTCATCATGCCACCTCTCCTTTTATAGGTTAACCGTTCTTTTTTACAGGCGTTCAAAACTCGTCGAGCGCCTGTCCAGTGTGCATTAAATGAAACCGAGCGCCCAGGGTGGATTTAAATAATCGGTAGACCGGTTCACCGATGCAATGACCGGTGTAAATGTCAGGAATATCTCTTTCCAATTTACCTGATATTCCAGTCAGTTTTCCATGTCAGGCGCAACCCACCGATTACCGCGCGGATGGACGATCCCGGCAAAACAGCTTTCTTTCGGAGAAACCTGCTTTTAACGTTAATTATATGCGTACTTAACTGCGTAAGACAGCCCCCAATTCTTTGTCCAGCAGCGTGATAATCCGCTGCCGTAGTTTGTGCACTTCCTTGTCTGTTAAGGTTCGGTCGGGGGCAAGATAAGTCAGACTGAAAGCCAGGCTTTTTTTACCTGGGTCTACCTGTTGCCCGTGGTAGATATCAAATAGCTGCACCTTTTTGAGTGCCTCACCGCCGCCGCGCCAGAGGACGGCTTCAACTTCGGCAGCGGTGACCGTTTCGTCGACCACCACCGCCAGGTCTTCCAAAACGGGCGGATAGGCCGGGACGGCTTCAACATCAAATAAGCTGTGGGCAACCTCCAGCAAGCGGGCCAGATCAATTTCTGCCAGGTAAACAGGCGCCTCGTTCAGCTCATAATTGGTTTTCACCAGGGGGTGCAGTTCGCCCATGATGCCGATAGCGTTACCTGCGACCATGATCTCTGCGGTCTTTCCAGGATGCAAGCTGGGGTGTTCAGCAACGCGATAGGCAATCTCTTGCACATGCAAACCCGCCAGCAAGCCATCGATGATACCCTTAAGATCATAAAAATCCATGCTGACAGAGTCGTTTTCCGCCCAATAGGGCAGGTCTCGCGCTCCTGTCAGCCCGATGGAGAGCATTTGCTTCTCATACGGCAATTCCTGTCCCGCCACCGGAAGGAAAATCGGTCCAATCTCGAAGAAAGCCAGGCGCCGATCGAGATGGCTGTTATATTCCAAAATCTCCAACATGGTCGCCAGGATGCTGCGACGCATCACCCGACGTTCAACCGTGATCGGGTTTTGGATTTCAATATATTCCACGGTGGGTATAGCATAACCTGCTGGATAACGGCGTGCCTCCCGCTCGGGCGAGGTCATCCGGTAGGCCACCAGTTCTTGCAAGCCCAGGTTCACCAACAGGTCGCGCAGAGTTTCCTGCATAACCAGTCCCGGGTCAACGATTTGGGGGGGCAGGGGTTGCTCCAACCGCCTGGATGGAATTTTGTCATAGCCATAGATGCGGCTGATCTCTTCCAGCACGTCAGCCCTACCGATCAGACCCTGACCGATATCCAGACGATGTGGCGGCGTGTGGGCTGTAATCTTATCGCCGTCAACCTTGCAAGTGAAGTCCAGACGTGTGAGGACATCGGCGATCTCTTGAGCGCTGATCTCGGTGCCCAAGTTCCTGTTGACCCAATCTGCCGACAGTTCCACCACAGGATCATCGGGCGGGTTGGGGTAATTGTCTACCAATCCCTGTGCCACCTGTCCACCGCCCCAGGCTAACATATACCTGAGCGCCAGCTGAACGCCCATTTTAGCCAAAGCAGGGTGCACCCCGCGGCTGAAGCGATAGGCAGCTTCAGAATTAATTTTTAGCTTGCTGATAGTCTTGCGGATGTTGATAAAGTTCCACGAAGCGCCTTCGACCAAGACATTGACGGTATCAGGGTTGACTTCGCTCTCCTCGCCACCCATTACCCCGGCCAGGGATAAGGCGCCCGCGGTGTCGGTCACCAGCTCCACTTCCGGATTCAGTTGATGGGTCACCCCGTCCAAGGTGGTCAGCGTTTCACCGGGTAAGGCTCTGCGAGTGATCATTGTGGGTGCATCCCCACCTGCCCGATTCAGTAAAAAGTCATAGTCAAAAGCATGCAAGGGGTTACCCAATTCCAGCATGGCATAGTTGGTGGCATCGACAAGGTTATTAATCGGGCGCATCCCCGCCAGGTTCAGGCGCCGGCGCACCTGGTAGGGGCTGGGTTTTAGCGTCACGCCTTCAATTAAGCCCAAAACAAAGCGCGGGTTCAGGGTCGGGTCTTGAATTTCAACCGCGGCTCTGCCTTCGATGGACGGTCCGCGCATCTCTACGTGGGTCTCAGGCGCCTTAAGCGGGCGACCGAGGCTCGCGGCAATCTCGCGCGCCATACCCCATATACTGGCACTGCGCATCATGTTGGGTAAGGTGTCGACATCAAACACAGCATCACCCATGTAGTCTGCCAGGGGCATGCCCGTCGGTGCATCCTCATCCAGGATGATCACCCCTTCATGTTCGTCCGAGATGCCCAGCTCCTTTTCAGAGCAGATCATCGATGAAGATTCAACGTTGCGGATTTTCATTTTCTTAAGGGTCATCAGTTTTCGGCCGGGTTGATGCCCATCGTAAAGAACGGCGCCCTCACGGGCGTAAGCCACTTTTAATGGTGGCTGGAGCGGACCGCTGCCTTTGTACTCGAACAGGTTGGGAGCGCCAGTCAAAACGGTAAATTCCTGCTCGCCATCATTGACACGGCACAGTACCAAACGGTCCGCGTTGGGATGCGGCATAACCTTATCGATCTGTGCCACCACAAATTTATCTACCGGCCAGCTCAATCCGGTGTATTTAAATTCATGTTTTTCGCCAGAAGGCATTGCCAGGCCCACCAGGCGAATCTCTTCAACCTCCAACCCCACCATCGTCATCACCTTCGCCAAGGATTCGATATCCAGGTCGTCAATTTTTACATATTCTGCTAACCAGGTTAAGGGTGCTTTCATTAAAAATACCTCGCAATCTTATTACCTTCCATTCACCGAAACTAAAACTGTCGCAAAAAGCGCACATCATTATTTCTAAAATGACGGATATCGTCGATGCGGTAGCGCATGAGGGTACTGCGGTCAACGCCCATGCCGGCCGCAAATCCGGAATAGATGGCCGGGTCGTACCCGCCGTACTCCAGTACCACGGGATGCACCATGCCGCACCCGAGGATTTCCAGCCAGCCCGTTTCCTTGCACACCGGGCAACCCACCCCATCGCAGACAAAACAACCTACGTCGAGCTCTGCACTGGGCTCTGTGAAAGGAAAGTGCGATGGACGCAGGCGGGTGCGCGCATCATCACCGAACAAGCAGCGGGCAAAGTCGTCCAGGGTGCCCTTCATTTCCGCAAAGCTGACCTGCTTTCCGATCACCAGCACCTCAACCTGAACAAACTCAATCTCGCTGCGGGTGGAAAGCTGTTCGTAGCGCATGGTTGCACCGGGTAAGATCGCGCGGATTGGCTCGGGCGCCCGCGCTCGCATCAGATGGATCTGTCCGGGTGAGGTATGCGTCCGCAGCAAGATACCTTCCTTCTTAGTGTAGAATGTGTCCCACATATCTCGCGCAGGATGGTAGGGTGGCATGTTCAGGTATGTGAAGTTGTAATCATCGGTCTCCACCTCGGGTGATGGAAACACCTGGAAGCCCATATCGCTGAAAATCTGGTTGATATGCCGCAATACCTGGGTCAGCGGGTGCAATCGGCCGCGCGCTACCGGGCGTCCTGGCAGGGTAATATCCAGTTTTTCAGTCTCTAAGGCTTGTTTGAGCGCAACCGCTTCCAACGCCTGGCGCTTTTCTTCCAGGGCAGCCTCCAGCGCCTGACGCACCTCGTTAGCCTCCTTGCCCATCAACGGTCGCAGTTCTTTATCCATCCCCCCCATGCTGCTGAACACGGCCATCACCGCCGAGCTGCGTCCCAGGTGAGTCACCCGCCAGGCTTCCAAAGCCTCTATGTCGACCACATCTGCCAGCGCCCTCAGCGCATCCTGTTGGATTTGCGCCAAGTTTTCCAATTCTTTCACTTTTCGTGTCATCAATCCTTCCTTCCATATCCTGCCGCCAATGACAGGAAGTTTTTCCTCTTTAAAACAAAAGCCCATCCTTCTAAAAGGACGGGTTGACCGCGGTACCACCTTTTTTAGCCTTGCAGGGACGCTGCAAAGCCCGCTCAGCACCAACAGCATTTCATGCGATTGGCATCCCGGTTAACGTTGGGGTACCGGCCCAAACTACTGAAGGGTGTGCTTCATTCTAAAGACACGCACCATGTTCACCTGGGCAGCTCGAGAGGGAACTTCAATTGGGTTCGGCAGGGTACGGGTCTCAGTCTCAGCCCGCACCGCCCTGTCAGCCTCTACCAGCCTACTTTCCTCTGTCGTCGCTGTTTGTTATTTGTATCCTGTTCATTATCCACAATTTTGGGGGCGAAGTCAAGTCAACAATGAGCGTTGATTGGTCATAGGGGCAACGCATGCGTTGCCCCTGACTGAAATTTTAACCTTATTAAATTGTCGGAAAACAAACCTCACCCAACGACCTTGTTGGCCACATCCTCCAGGGCTAAAGCCTTAAATTCAGCTATGGGAAGAGCGCCCAGCCGTTCACCACTGCGGCGACGAACATCCACCTGGTTGTTTTCCATTTCCCGGTCACCCACCACCAGCATATTGGGCACCTTTTGTTTTTCAGCATCCCTGATCTTGGCGTTCATGCGGTCACTACGATCATCCAAATCTACCCGCAACCCCGCTGCTTTGAGTTCAGTCGCGAGCGCACGGGCATAATCGACATGGCGATCGGCAATCGGGATGATCGCCACCTGCACAGGCGCCAGCCAAACTGGGAATGCGCCGGCATAATTCTCAATCAAAATGCCAAAGAAACGCTCTGTACTGCCCAAAAGCGCCCGATGGACCATGTACGGCCGATAGGCCTGGCCATCCTCATCAATATAAGTCATATCGAAGCGTTCCGGATTGTTAAAATCGAACTGAATCGTCGAAAGCTGCCATTCGCGACCCAGGGCGTCTTTGATCTTCAAATCAATTTTCGGTCCATAAAAGGCGCCGCCGCCCTCATCAATTTCATAGGGCAGTTCGGCCCGCTTCAGCGAAGCTTCCAGCGCGGTTTGGGCAGCTTGCCAGCGTTCAGGCTCACCGACAGCCTTCTCGGGGCGCGTGCTCAGGTAGGCGCTGATCTGGTCAAAGCCAAAGGAACGCAAGATATTCAAACTGAAGGAGAGCACAAAGTCGATCTCCTCCGGCATCTGTTTTTCCGTGCAAAAATGGTGCGCATCATCCTGCGTAAAGCCACGCACCCGCAATAATCCGTGCAGCACGCCGCTGCGCTCATAACGGTAAACCGTGCCCATCTCAGCATAACGCATGGGTAAGTCGCGGTAAGAACGAATATCGGATTTATAGATCTCGATATGGAAGGGGCAATTCATCGGCTTGAGGTAGTATTGCTGATTTTCAATCTCAATCGGTGCATACATATTTTCTGCATAGTAATCCAGATGCCCGCTCGTCTTCCACAAGTCGGCCTTGCCAATATGCGGCGTGTAGACAAAATCATAGCCATGCTTAAGGTGCTCATCTGCCCAAAAGCGTTCCGCCAGGTGGCGGATGATGGCGCCCTTGGGGTGCCACAAGACCAAGCCCGAGCCGACCGCATCGCTGATGCTGTACAGATCCAGTTCCCGTCCCAGTTTACGATGATCGCGTTTTTTCGCCTCTTCCAACCGCCACAGGTGCTCCTTCAGGTCTTTGGGCGAAAGCCAGGCTGTGCCATAGACGCGCTGCAGCATGGGGTTGTGTTCATCGCCGCGCCAGTAAGCCCCCGCCACGCTCATCAATTTGATCGCCTTGGGGTTGATCTGACCCGTGCTCTCCAGGTGCGGCCCGCGGCACAGGTCTACAAAAGTATCGCTTTTGTAAATGCTGATGACCGGTTTTTCATCAACCGGGTTACCATGTTCATCCACACCGCCTGTTTCAAGCGCGTCGATCAATTCCAGCTTATAGGGCTGGCCATTAAATATCTCACGGGCTTGCTCTGCAGAGACCATTTCACGAGTGAAAGGCGCATTGGCTTTGATGATCTCTCGCATTCGGGCTTCGATCTCTTCCAGGTCTTCAGGAGTCAACGGTCTTGGAAGGTCAAAGTCGTAGTAAAAGCCATCCTCCACGGGTGGGCCAATTGCGACCTTGCCTTCCGGAAATTTCTCCAAAACGGCCTGTGCCATGACATGTGCGGCAGAGTGCCGTAGCCGGTAAAGCTTGGATTCCTCATATTTTTCAGACATCATCATCCTCCTTTTGTTTTACCTCATCGATCGATGAGCATAATAAAAAAACAAATTACAACTTTAAACAAAAGACTCGCACCCACTGGGGTGCGAGTCATTCTCACACGGTTCCACCCAGATTCACCCACAAGCCTGGCTTATGGGTAACTCTTTGGGCTATTAACGGAGCCAGCCGTTCGCCTTAGACTGCCGTGAAGGCATTTCAGACTCAAGCTCGCGGGGGGTTTTGGCCGATCCACACCCGAGAAGACTTTCAGCCGCTGATCTTCTCTCTCTGTTGGCAGGTTTCCGGTTAATCGTCCCGGTCATCGCGAAATATATAAAAATAATATACTACTATTCTGTTAATTAAGCAATCGCTTAATCAATATTTATGCAAGATTAATATATCTTGTAATCCACAATCAGAAATGTTATGCTGTAAAATAGTATCAGTACTTTCAACCAGGCTTTGCGCCTACCTTCACAGCATTGCCATAAGGAAAGCAACCATGATCGAACTCCCGGAGTCAAATACACTTGCTAGGCAAATCAATGAAATCCTCGTTGGAAAAAGGATTACATCGGTCCAGGCAGGGGCATCCCCGCACAAATTCGCCTGGTATCACGGTGGCCCGGCTGACTATGCTGAGCGACTTGTCAATAACCACTTTATCTCAGCTCGCGGCGTGGGAATTTTCGTAGAAATCACGCTCTCCAAGGTCATGCTCCTTTTCAGCGATGGGGTTAACCAACGCTGGCATCCCAGCGCTGGCCCTATTCCCAAAAAGCATCAACTCCTGTTGGGGCTGGATGATGACACGTTCTTTTCAGCCTCCCTCAGTATGTACGGAGGCCTTTACTGTTGGGAACACAAGGAACCATTTGAAAATTTTTATTACACGGTCGCTTTGGAAAAGCCCTCTCCCCTCACCGAGAGGTTTGACCTGGCCTATTTTTCAGGCCTGTTATCACCCACTGAGGTTCAGAGTCTCTCGCTCAAAGCAGCCCTGGCCACTAAACAGAGCATCCCCGGGTTGGGCAATGGCTGCCTACAGGATATCCTCTGGCAGGCGCATCTGCATCCTAAACGGAAAACCAGCACCCTCACTGAAGATGAGATTCAGGCTCTGTTCTCCAGCCTGAAAAATACCCTGGCTGAAATGGCTCGCCAGGGCGGTCGCGCTACAGAAAAAGACCTGTTTGGCAAACCCGGCGGTTACCCGGTGGTGATGTGCGCGGCCAGTAAGGGCCAACCCTGCCCGCAATGCGGCACACCCATTTTCAAAGAAGCTTTCATGGGCGGCAGTATCTACACCTGTAGGGTGTGCCAGCCGCTTGACGCGCAAGAATAAAACCCCGGCTTTCAACTGAAACAAAAAGCACCCAGCGGGCTGGGTGCTTGATGGGTGGTATAGGACTCGAACCTACGACCTTTGCGATGTCAACGCAACGCTCTAACCAGCTGAGCTAACCACCCAAAAGTGTAGACATTATACACCAGGCGCCAATAAAATCAAGGCCGTATTGCCTCGCGAATAATCTTAACGTAAGAGTATCCGCTGCTTCATAAAGAATATTACCCTAGACTGGACCAAAGTGCTTGACGATAGAGAAAACGTATCGATCCCAATATCGATAAATTATAGAAGATCGTAAAGTGACATTCTGATTCGAGGCGGCCGGCACTCTAAAGGAAGCTTTTCTATTGCGGAACTACAAGCGATTAATGATTTAATTACTCCAAACTTCAATGCACTGATGCTTTATAATACAACTATAAGTAAAGAAAGCTATCGGAACTATGAACCAAGAATTCAATCTAACAGAACAAGGTTATTTACTGAAGATTGCCCGCCAGGCATTAGAAAATGCCGCGCAGGGGAAGCCTTTGCCAGAATTAGATTTCAATCAATTGCCTGCTTCATTTGCGGAAAACGGCGCTTCCTTTGTAACCCTGACGATTGATGAACGCCTTCGGGGTTGTATCGGTACGCTTGACGCCTATCAGCCCCTTGCCCGAGACGTTCAGGAACACGCCGTTGCGGCGGGGCTGCAAGATTTTCGATTTCCTAAAGTCATCGTCGATGAGCTGGCAATGATAAAAATTGAGGTCTCTGTACTGACAGAACGAAAAAGGTTGATTTATGATCGGCCGCAAGACCTGGTTACCAAGCTCAAGCCGCATATTGACGGGGTAATACTGCAGGACGGCATTAAAAAGGCCACCTTTTTACCCCAGGTATGGGAGAAGCTGCCCAATCCTGAAGAATTTCTTTCTCAGCTTTGCTATAAAATGGGGGTGCCAAGGGACACGTGGTGCACAAAGCCGCTTGATGTCTTTGTTTACCAGGTTCGGAAATTCCATGAACAATAAAAGCCGTTAACCCTCTCAAAACCCTCTCAAACAACGATTAACTGCATGTTTGAGAGTCATTGAAAGCTTAACAGCATAAAATCAATCAAGACGGTACTGAAAACTTGATTTGTTTAAAAGGATCTTATCCATGTTTGAAAAACAAATGTCTAAAAAAGAAAAGGCTCAAAAAATCGTTAACGATCCCTGGATGCCTCTTCTGGTTGCGCTGATCATCATGGTGATTTTCGATCAACTCAACTGGGGGCGACAGTTCGGGATTCAATTTTTGTTGTTGACACTCATGATCCTCGCAGGTTTGTTCTTCCTGGCCAGGATCGAGAATAAAAACATTCCCTGGCGTTCATGCCTGCTTTTAATTCCAATCCTGTTAGGCGCCGCAATGACCGCCTTTCAAGCTGCTGTCAGCACCACTTTTTTCAATATTCTGCTCACGGTCGTTGCCCTGTCCTACTTGGCTATGACCCTGCTCAATGGGCAATGGATGCTGTTTCGCGTTCGGGAAGTGGCGTTAGGTATTCTGCGGCTGATCCAATCTGCACTGATCGACCCGGTCATGGTTTTTATTCATCATGGACAGTCGCAAAAGGACCGTCCAGCAAGCGGGAAAAATGCCGGCTGGCAAAAAATCCAACCGTTTATCATTGGCGTGTTCATTGCTGCCCCGCTGCTTTTAATCTTTGGTGCCTTGTTAGCCAGTGCCGACTTAATCTTCAAAGAGCGCCTGGCGGGCATGCTCGACCTGTTTACTATTGAAAATCTCCCACAGTTGATTTTTCGAGCGTTTTATATCATCACGCTGGGCTATTTTATGGCTGGCGCCTTTGTGCACGCGGTCTCACGCAGTGCAGAAGAAAAAACCTTCACACCCAATCAACCGTTGCTGCAACCTTTTTTGGGGCATGTGGAATCTCTGACCGTGCTGGTTTTGGTGAACCTTTTATTTCTAAGCTTCATCATTATTCAATTCCGCTATTTCTTCGCCGGTCAGGCCAATATATCTGTTGAAGGCTTCACCTATGCAGCATACACCAGACGAGGGTTTTTTGAACTGGTGGCTGTGGCGCTTATCAGTCTGGGGGTGTATTACCTGTTGAGCATGTTTACGAAACGGACCGAGCAGAAAATTAAGTATACCTTTTCCGCTCTGGGCATCCTCTTGATGCTGCAGGTCGGCTGTATGCTGATCTCTGCTTTTCAACGCCTCAGTCTGTACGAGGCCGCCTATGGTTTTACCACCCTGCGCACGCTTACCCACATCTTCATGATCTGGCTGGGTGTTGTGATCCCCACCGTTATCTTGATGGAGGTCTTCGACCAATTTAAGAGGCTGGCGCTGGTACTCTGGCTGGTTTTCTTCGGGTTTACCCTGACGCTGAATCTGCTGAACATAGATCGCTTTATTGCCCGGCAAAACCTGGCGCACGCCTTGGCTGGTGAGCCCCTGGATGCTAGTTATTTGCTCAATAATTTGAGTGTTGACGCCATCCCCATCCTGTTTGAGGCCCAACAAGCCCCGGATATGCCGCAGGAACTTCAAGAAACGTTGTCCGCGATTCTGGCGTGTAAATCCGTCCTTGACGATAAACCCGAGCAAAGGCTCTCCTGGTCGGAATGGCATTTTTCCAAAGCCCGGGCAGATCGTCTGTTTGAAACGAACCGGGAGAAACTTACCGACAAGTACCTGAGCTTGAAAGAAGAGTCTTATGTCTATGAGCAGGATGGTGTGCGCATTGAGGAGACCTATCATTACTATTATTTTTTCGTGAATGGCGAAGAAGTCTTTTGTAGGCCAGTGGAGTGAAAATTAACCCCTTCAGGCTTGTTAGCTGAACTGACTTGCAGCTAAAATGGAAATATTAACGGCAACAGGAGTGTGCTTACCAGAATCACGATTATTGAAATTGGTAAACCCTGTTTGATGTAATCGGAAAACCGATAACTGCCCGGTGTCATCACCATCATATTGACTGAATGCGATAGAGGGCTGATAAAAGATGCGGTCAGGGCATAGGCCATGCCCAGCATAAAGGTATTGGGCGAAACACCCAGGGCATAAGCCGTGTTGAGGGCGATGGGTGCCATGATTGCGGTTAACACTGGGGCTGGTAAAAAGAATTTTGCAGCAATCACCAGCACCATCAACCCGGCCAAAACTGCAGAGGGCCCAAAACCACCGACCAAATCCACCATCCAGTTGCTGACTACTGCTGCAGCACCAGTATCTTGAATGGCATATCCCAATGGCAGCATGGCGGCAAGTACAAAGATCAAGCTCCAATCGATGCTCTCATAGGCGTTTTCCATCGTTAACGCACCGCCGAGCACCATCAGAGCACAACCCATAATCGCTGTGATAGCAATCGGGATGTCAAAAATGAGCGCCAACAGCGCCACGCCAACGACAATAGCTGCTGCAAGCGGCGCTTTTTTAAGCAGCGGCTGCTCCTGCAGGTCCATCTTTAAGACCACAAAATCGCGTTCACGTCCCATTTCCTTTAAGTTTTCTACGGGGCCAAAACACAACAACGCGTCGCCGTGCTGCAGCGTAAGATCACCCAATGCGCTTCGCAAAACACGATCGCCACGCCAAACTGCAAGCACCGTTACATGATATTTTTCCCTGAAATGAGCTTCTCGCAGAGTCTTGCCTGCCAATTTTGAATAGGGTGAAAGCATTACCTCCACCATCTGCGTTGAACTGCTGGTTAATTCCTCTAAATCGGCCTCAACATTCGGGATAACTTTCAACGATTGCAAGCCGCGCAGAACTTCAATATCAGTGTGTCGCCCTTCGACGATGAGCACATCACCCGCATAAATTTTGAAATTTGAGTTTGTTAGGTTAACCTCAGCCCTGTTTCTGCTAACCCTTAACACCGTGATTCCATAGGCAGAGCCCAGACGGCTTTCGTTCAAGGTTTTCCCAACCAGCGATGATTCTTCAGGAACGCGAATTGTCAACAAATGCTCATCAAGCATGTATTTTGATAAACCCTCGATTCCCAACTGGCAGTAACCCGGTTGCTGGCAAAATTTAGAAATGCTTTCTTGTGGCCCCTCGATCAAGACGCGGTCGCCGGGCAAGATGATCACCCTTTGAAGGTTGGTCCGTCTGATAATTTCACCCTGTTGAATGCCGAGAACATTGATTTGATGTTGGTGACGAATATTGATCTCCTTGAGCGATTTATGTGCAAAAAGTGAATCTGGAGAAATTAATAATTCCGCTAAGACAAGGCCCTCGGTGACCAATTGCTCTGCAACCGGACGCTGATCCTCAACAATGAAAAATGGTCGCTGGCAAAGCTCATCAATTCGGTCTAATCGGCCTAAAACCAGTAATTGATCATAGGCTTCGATGACCGTGTCTGTAGAGATTTGAACGATCTGATGATGCTTCCGCTTGATGCTAAGCACTGTCAACCCCAACGCCTGACCGATGCGACTTTCAGCCAGGGTCTTACCCACCAGCGGATTATCGTGGTTAACGATCAAGAGCGCCAGCCTTTCTTGCAGGAAGTATTGATCTTGAGAGATCTCTTCATGCATTGGGTCGGTGTCAGTCAGCATTTTGCGCGGTTGGCGATCGGGAAGAAACCGGCGTCCAATTAAAACAATGTAGGCAATACTGGTAATTAAGATCAATAACCCACCCGGGGCCATTTTGAAAAACGTTAATGGCGGTAAATTGGCCGCAATCAACGTATCTTGAATAATCAAAAAGGTTGGCGCACCAATTAATGGGATCATGCTGCCAAATAGCGTTCCATAAGCCATTGGCATCAACAAGCGTGAGGGCGAACGATTGGTATGGCGGGCGATTTCTAAAATTATGGGCAAAAACATCGCCACACACCTACATTGGTGACAACAGTCGCTAACAACGCGGAGGTCACGATTATGATGGTGATTAAGCGCGCTTCACTTTTGCCAGCTAATTTGCGTAAACGAGCGCCAATGATGCTGGAGATACCTGTGCGGTGCAAGCCTGCAGAGAGGATAAACATGGCCCACACGATCACTGTTGCCGAGCTGCTAAAACCTGAGAGCGCCTGGGCAGGCGAGACTAGGCCGGTGAGTGCCAGGGCTACCAAGACAAATAACGCCGTTAAATCCGTACGGATCAACCCGGTGGCAAAGAGGAGGATTGCAATCAATAAGATAATTGCTAAGATAAGAATCTCAGGCAGCATCAAGAATCTCCAGCAGGAAAGTTTGTTAGCTGATTGGATTATATCAATTATTATGCGAGCTAAGGCTTAATGCGTCGTTTATGCTGTGGCTGAATTAAAAGATGCCATAGCGGCACTCGACAAAATTCTCTCGTACTTACTTTTACAAGCTATGTGGGTGGTCACAACTAGCATAAAATGCGATTCATACAACCCGTCCCACCGGGTGAACCAGATCACCCAAATCCTCATAATCGCACCACTAGACTCCCTGAGCAGAAGGACAAGGGGAAAGGGATATTCCCAGCATGGCTTGACAAAATCTACTGAGCGGATTATACTATACTCTAGTATAGTATCAATGGAGATTCACATTTATGCCGATTTATGAGTACCACTGTGATGATTGCGGTCATGATTTTGAAAAGCTGGTTCGCTTCTCCGATCCAGTGATCAACTCGCCGGACTGCCCAGGTTGTCACTCGGAGAATACGCACAAACGCATCTCAGCGGTGGCCGTTTTTAGTGCCAGCCAAAACCAGAGTGTATCGAGTTGCAGTAGTTCGGGCCCCTTTCGCTGAGCTACTTAATCAATAAACCAGACCGGTGGTCTGGAAGGAACCCAATCAGATGCTCAATTTAAAAAGCGTCCAGGCAAAATCGCAGATTATTCACCGCCTGGCGCGGGTGGAGGGCCAGCTGCGCGGCGTACAAAAAATGATTGCAGAAGACCGTGACTGCAAAGACATTGTCCAGCAGTTGATTGCCATCCGCTCCGCGGTACAATCGGCCAGCCTGAGCTTTATGCAGGATGTGACCACGGAATGCCTGGCGAACCTGGATCATCAGGGCGACCCGGAAGCGCAAAGGGTCGCAATGAGCGATTTGATTAAAATGCTGGGGAAACTATCCGAATAAACACACATACAAAGGAATAAGGAGAATTAATGGCAGCAAATACCGTTTTACGCTGGATCCCGGAAGGGAAGCGCTTTGTCTCGACTGATTCAACCGGCCATTCGGTGACCTTATCGGCGCCGGATGAGAATTTTGGCATGAAACCCTCCGAACTGATCCTTTCATCGTTGGCTGGATGTGCTGCCTTTGACGTGGTGAACATCCTGACTAAAAAACAAACGCCGCTCTCGCATCTTGAAGTCCAGGTCAGTGCAGAACAAGATGAAAACCCACCCTGGCCGTTTCGCAAAATTCATATGAAGTTTCTCCTTAAAGGCGAAGGCTTAACTGAAAAAAACGTTCAGCAGGCAATCAGACTGTCGGAAGAAAAATATTGTTCGGTCGCAGCCACGCTGCGTGGTGTGGCGGACATCAGCACCAGTTTCGAAATCTTAGAAAGTTGACCTTTGAGGGTTAATCTCCGTCACGCTTTAATGGTGTGAAGCCCCCTCCCAAGGCTTCTTGCGCCTGGCCAATCACCATAAAGGCTTTAGGGTCAATATCATGGACCAGGCCTTTTAACCGGTTAATGTCCATCCGAGAGACAACACAATAAATGACATGACGCGGTTCGCCTGTGTAAGCGCCGGTGCCCGCCAGAATGGTGACGCCGCGCTCTAATTCTCGCATGATCACCTGGGCAATTGCCTCGGTTTGGGTGGTGACGATCATAGCTGAGCGAATGACGTTTGTACCTTCCAAGGCAAGCTCTGCCGCCAAGCCACTAACATAAATCAAAACCAGGCCGTATAAGGCTTTGGTCCAGCCAAACACGAACCCTGCTGCCAAAACCACCAGGGAATCAGTGATTAAATAGGCCTGTGAGATGGTGATGTTGAAACGCCAGTTGAGAATCCGGCCCAGAATATCAGAACCACCGCTGGTGCCCCGGCCCCGATAAACAACGCCCAACCCGATCCCCAGCAGTAAACCCCCATAAATGGTGTTCAGGACCAGGTCGTCGGTGACACCCGCGCTCGGTAAAAAGAGCACCAGAAGGTCGGTAAAGCCTGAAAAGGCCAGAATCGATAGGAGGGTCCGGGTAGCGAAGCGCGGCCCACCTAAATGGCGCCACCCCAAGAGGAACAAGGGGATATTGCCGAGGAAGATCATCAAACCGATTGGGAAATCTGTGTAATGATTGATCAATTGCGCCAAACCGCTGATCCCACCGCTAACCAGGTCTGCCGGTACAAGAAAAAGCCTGAGCGCGGCAGCCTGAATCAGAGCGCCCACCAGAATCAGTGCGAAATCCGATAGGTCGCTTCGGGAAAACTTGATTTCTGATAAGAAGCTTTTTATGTCAGCATTAAAATCTCTCATTAATTAGAGACCTCATTAATTAGTAATCTTAGTTCGTGCACCAATCACAGCGCCAACCATTATACCTTTCTCAGAGCTAAGTACGACAATAAAAAAGAGATTTGCTTGCTAAGCAGTGCTATTTTGCCCTTGACACCGAACAGATGTTCGGGTATTATGAGAGTGAAATATTAGCACAAATGAGCGGTTTTATCAAAAGGAGCCTGAGATGATGGCGAGAAAAAAGGCTGGTCTGAGCGAACGGCATAAAAAGATTTTAAAATTTTTAGAACTTTTTCAAGTGGAAAATGGCTATCCGCCATCCATACGTGAAATTGGTGAAAATACCAACATCACCTCCACATCGGTGGTAAATTATTATCTTAAACAGCTCGAAGAAATGCAATATATTGAACGCGAAAATAATGTCTCTCGCGGGATTCGTTTGATTCGCGACCTGGAAGGCAATCTACTTAAAGCTGCTCAGTCGCTGAGCGAAATGTTTAACGTACCGGTCATTGGAAGGATCGTCGCGGGTGAACCGGTGCCGGTCCCCTCCTCAGACTTTAGTTATTTCGATTCGGAAACCGGTATCGATATTGCGCGCAGCCTGCTTCCGCCAAAAGAGAAGACAGAAGACCTGTTTGCCCTGGAGATCCAGGGGGATTCGATGATTGATGCCATGGTTAACGACGGCGATATTGTGGTGATGCGCCCGGTAACCCAGGCCAACAACGGCGAGATGGTCGCGGTTTGGCTTTCTGATCGTGATGAAACCACACTTAAGTATTTCTACCTTGAAGGGGGACGTGTGCGCTTACAACCTGCGAACCCCTCGATGAAGCCCATCATCATTGACGACCCGGCCCACGTGCAGGTGCAGGGTAAGGTTGTGCTGGTCATTCGTCGGCTGGAAGATTCTTAGCCCAGCGGCCTTTAAACAGAACAATCAATCAACAATCCTTCCTGGGAATGACTGCCCAGGACGGTTAATTAAAAAAACAAGCCCCAGTTTGCCAGAGAATGCTAAGGCAGGGTGGGACTTGTTTGGTTCCGAAATCGGAAAACGGTCTTATTGAAGTTCGACGGCTGCGCCTGCGGCTTCGAGTTTTTCTTTGGCGTCCTGGGCAATATCTTTGCCAACGCCCTCGAGAACCTTGGAATCGGCCGTTTCAGCCATGGTCTTGGCGTCAACCAGGCCCAGGTTGGTCAGTTGGCGAATGACCTTGATGGTCTCAATTTTCTTTGGACCGGCGTCCTTAATGACCACGTCAAATTCAGTCTTCTCTTCAACTTCTTCTTCAGCAGCAGCCGCAACAGGGCCAGCGGCCACAGCAGCGACGGGGGCAGCAGCGGAGACGCCCCATTTCTCTTCCAGCATTTTGACGAGTTCAGCGGCCTCCACAACAGTCAGCTCACTAAGATCAGCCATTAATTTTTCTAAATCAGCCATTTTAAAATATCTCCTTACAATTGATGTTTCTTTTTTATTAACATGCTCTTCAAACAATGCTCACCTGAAGGCTCAGGCAGCCTGTCCTTCTTCTGAGAAGGCTTTGACAACCGCAGCCATTGAGCGGGCTGGTTCTGCCAGTGTGCGGACCAACTTCGAGGCTGAGGCCATGATCGTGCCCAGCACAATGCCGCGCATCACAGGCAAGGTCGGGAGATCTGCCAGAGCTTTAACGTTTGCAGCGCTGAGTGCTTTTTGGTCCATATAGCCCATGCGAATTTCAAAGACATTTGATTTTGAAATTTCTGTTAACACTTTTGCTGTGTTAGGAGCGTCGCTGAACGCAAAACTGACGATGTTGTTCTCTTCCCAGAAAGCTGGTTCATAGTCCAGTTGCTTTTCATCCAGGACGAGTTTAAATAGACGGTTTTTGACAACGTGGATTTCAGCATTTGCTTCACGTAATTTTTCACGTGCGTCATTGATCGCATTCACGTTCATTTTTTGATAAGATAAAACAAAAAATGCGTTGCTATTATCGACCCATTGCTTGTATTGTTCGACAATCGCTTCTTTTTCTTTACGAGTAAACGCCAATGTGTTCACCTCCTTCCAGTTCAATATTGTTAAATAATGAAGTCCTTGCCTCAACTATCCGCTGAGGCAAGGACTTCCGGTAAAAGGGCCTTTTGGCACCGAAAATTGTTCTTACTGCCTTCACCTCGGCGGGGTTTTAAGCTCCTCAGGAGCACCTGCTTTCTTCAGCGAAGAAATCTTCAATATTTAATTGTTAATGACACCGCTTAACAATACCACAAAAAATAAAAACTACAACGTCAGGGATGCCGCATTCGGATCAATTTTGAGGCCCGGGCCCATCGATGACGTCACGGTAACGCGGCGGATGAAGTTGCCGCTGGCGGCTGCCGGTCGAGCCTGGCGGACAGCCCGCATAAACGCAGCGAGGTTTTCATGCAGTGCCTCTTCAGTGAAAGACAGCTTTCCAATTGGGACATGGATGTTAGCAGTCCTATCCAGACGGAATTCCACACGCCCGGCTTTGGCTTCTTCAATAGCATTCGCCATGTTATCGCCCTGAACAACGGTGCCCGCTTTGGGGTTAGGCATCAAACCACGCGGTCCCAAGACACGTCCAAGTTTGCCGACCGTCCCCATCATCTCTGGGGTGGCGATGGCGACATCAAAATCGGTCCAACCGCCTTGAATTTTAGCGACCATTTCCTCAGAATCAACGACATGGTCAGCACCAGCAGCAAGGGCTGTTTCTGCGTCTTCACCCTGGGCAAATACCAGCACAACCACTTGCTTACCCAGCCCGTTTGGCAGCACGACGACATCGCGGATTTGCTGATCTGCCTGGCGTGGATCAAGCCCTGTGCGCATATGCACTTCAACAGTCTCGTCAAAATTAGCATAACTGACAGATTTTAGTAATTTAAATGCCTCAAGGGGGTCATAGAGTTGTTCTCGATCGATTTGTTTTCTTGCTTCAAAAAATTTCTTTCCATGCCTTGCCATAATTACTCCTTTGTGGTTCAAACGGGTGATTGACCCTCCCACGCATAATTGTTAATCCTTTACTTCAATCCCCATATTTTTGGCTGTGCCTTCGATTTGGCGCATTGCGCCATCAATGTCAACAGCATTCATATCATTGAATTTTTGTTCAGCGATTTCACGCACCTGAGAACGGGTAACTGATCCAATTTTCTCGCGGTTAGGTTCACCAGAGCCCTTCTCAACCCCGGCAGCTTTACGCAGTAAAATGGCGGTTGGTGAAGATTTTAATTTAAAGCGAAATGAACCGTCATGGAAAATTGTAATTTCCGCCGGGATGATCTCACCAGCCTGTGAGGCAGTGCGGCCGTTATAGTCCTTACAAAAGGCCATGATGTTCACGCCGTGTTGCGCCAAAGCCGGGCCAATGGGGGGTGCAGGGTTGGCTTTTCCAGCCTCAATCTGCAGGGTAATAATTGCTTTTACTTTCTTTGCCACGTAAATACTCCTTTGTGGTTCAAACGGGCGATAACCCTCCCACAACTAACTGAATTAAAACGATTACATTTTTTCGACTTGCAAAAAGTCTAATTCAACGGGCGTTGAACGCCCGAAGAAATTCACCATAACCCGCACCTTTGAGCGGTCCATATCAATTTCATCGACAACGCCGGGGAAATCGTTGAATGGGCCGTCAATAATGCGGACTTTCTCACCAGGTTTGTAGGTAACCTTAATGGTCGGTGCTTCTGCCTCCATGCGCCGCAGGATTTGCGATACCTCTTCGGGACGCAGGGGGATTGGATCGTTGCCCATGCCTACGAAACCGGTCACACCGGGTGTATTGCGGACAACATACCAGCTTTCTTCGCTCATCAGCATGTTGACCAGCACATACCCTGGAAATACGTGCCGTTCGATTGAACGGCGTTTGCCATCGCGAACCTCGATCTCTTCTTGCGTAGGAATAACCACATCAAAGATTTGTTCTTTCATCTCCATTGATTCAATGCGCTGTTCCAGGTTGTAGCGCACTTTGTTTTCATATCCTGAATAACAGTGAATCACGTACCAGGCGCGGCCATCGCCAACCTCATCGGCTTTTTCTTCGGCCGACTGGTCGGGCTGTAGATCTTCAACGTCTTTTGCATCCTGATCAATGGTCTCGATTTCTAAGGAATCAGCAGCTTCGTCCTCAGCCGGCGCGAAAAATTCGCCCGTTTCCTCGACCTCGGAAGCAGTCGTATCTTGTTCCTCTTCAGGAACTTGTTCTTTTGGATCGTCTATTGCGGCCATAATTACCTTATCCGACTCATTGGTTTGAACACCCGAACAAATTAGAGGTTAACCAGGAAAGAGATGAATTGTGAAAAGAAGAAATCCAACACACCTAAAATGGCGGCCATTAACACCATGACGAGCATGACAAGTTTGGTCATTTTCCAGGCTTCGGGTGCGGTTGGCCAGGTAACCTTACGGAGTTCACCAACCGTCTCGCGCCAAAAGCGTTGGATTCTTTGAACTATTGATGATTTCTTTTTCTTTTTTTGCGACACAGGTTACTCCTTGTCTGCGTTTAAAACGCCGCCTATGACAGACGGCGTTGAAAATAACCAGGCAGGCCAGGCAGGACTTGAACCCGCAACCCCCGCTTTTGGAGAGCGGTGCTCTGCCAAATTGAGCTACTGGCCTGTATGCGATACTGAACTGTAAAAGCTTCAGTTCAGAATGCTTATTTCATCTCGCGATGCAGTGTATGTGTCCTGCAGCGAGAACAAAACTTTTTCAACTCCATCCGGGCAGGATCGTTCCGGCGATTTTTCTCGGTTGTGTAATTGCGTTCTTTACAATCCGTACATTCCAATGTGATGACCGGGCGGACGCCTTTCTTTTTCGCCATGATGATTCTTGTGTGGTTGTCCTGATTTGCAGGACAACCATACCATCCTTCCTATATAGATATGCTTACGAAATAATTTTGGTGATGAAACCAGCACCAACAGTCAGGCCACCTTCGCGGATGGCAAATTGTGAACCTTGCTCCAAAGCTACCGGTACGATCAGTTCAATGGTCAGATTCACACGGTCGCCAGGCAGAACCATCTCAACGCCTTCGGGCAGCGTCACCGAGCCGGTCACATCCATGGTCCGGATGTAGAACTGCGGGCGATAACCGCTGAAGAATGCACTATGACGTCCACCCTCTTCACGGGTGAGGATATAGACTTCGCTTTCAAACTTGGTGTGCGGTGTGATGCTGCCGGGTTTGGCAACCACCATACCACGTTCGACCTCGTCTCGGGCAACACCGCGCAACAGCAAACCAACGTTGTCACCGGCCATACCTTCATCCAGCAGTTTGTGGAACATTTCCACGCCAGTTACGACGGAGGTCATTTTCTTTTCCTGCAGGCCGATGATTTCGACGGGGTCGCTGGTGTGAACCGCGCCACGCTCGATACGGCCTGTCACCACGGTGCCGCGGCCTTTAATCGAGAAGACGTCTTCAACGGGCATCATGAAAGGTTTATCAACAGCTCGCTCGGGCAGGGGAATATACTCATCGACGGCTTTCATCAAATCGTGGATGCACTGATATTCCGGCGCATTCGGGTCGGTTGATTCGCTTTCCAGCGCTTTCAATGCGCTACCATGGATGATTGGAATTTCATCGCCGGGGAACCCGTAGCCGGTTAACATCTCACGCAGCTCAAGCTCGACCAGTTCCAAGAGTTCCGGATCGTCCATCATATCGACTTTGTTCAGGAACACCACGATGCTGGGCACTTCCACCTGGCGTGCCAACAGAACGTGTTCTCTGGTCTGATCCATGGGTCCGTCCGGAGCGGCCACCACCAAAATGGCGCCATCCACCTGAGCAGCACCCGTGATCATGTTCTTGATGTAGTCACGGTGACCGGGCATGTCCACATGAGCGTAGTGCCGGTTTTCCGTTTCGTATTCCACGTGGGAAATACTGATGGTAATACCACGTTCTTTCTCTTCCGGCGCATTATCAATGGTTGAGAAGCCCCGGAAATTCGAGAAGCCCTGTAATCCCTGTACCTTGGTGATCGCCGCTGTCAATGTGGTTTTACCGTGGTCAATATGACCCATGGTACCAACATTGAGGTGTGGTTTAGTGCGATCAAACTTTTGTTTAGCCATAAATTCTTTTCTCCTTAACTAAAACGACTTTACCATAATTTCTTTGTTGTTGCTTTCGGCGATAAGCCCTCAATGGGATTCGAACCCATGACCTCATTCTTACCAAGAATGCGCTCTACCATCTGAGCTATGAGGGCAGCCGATCCGCCTGGCAAATGGTGCTGCCAGAAATGGACGGTGTTGGATTCGAACCAACGAAGGCCTGTGCCAACTGATTTACAGTCAGTCCCCTTTGTCCACTTGGGTAACCGTCCTGGATCAAACGGGTAAATTACCCGCTCGTGATCGGGGTGATTTCAGTGAATAATACATCCCGATCACAAGCGTATAATCTGAGCCGATGATGGGAATCGAACCCATAACCTATCACTTACAAGGCGATTGCTCTACCATTGAGCTACATCGGCAAACCCTTATTTTTTAAAGAACAACGCGTCAATAAGACTGCACGATTATACCAAAGCACAGACCTTAAAGCAAGATAATTCCAGCCTGTTTTGTTGCAAAGTGCGATTCTTGAGTTTATCCGATTTGAGGTGAAAGGTCAAGATGATCGCGTAAGCTTTTGTTACGACAAAGTTTAAATGTTCCCTGCCCTGGCTAAGCAGTAATGACCTATTGTACCTTCAGCTTGACAGCATAACTATCCAGCTTTGCCCTGCCAGATGATCCGAATTGTTTGCAACATGCTTTATTCGAAAATTATTGTATAATTTGCCCAGGAGTAAAACTATGGTGCTGATGAAAAAGCTAAAAACAGCTCAAAAAATTCTTAAAACGAGGGGGATGAACGGGCTTGCAATGACACTCAGGTTGAAATTAGACCGATCTTTTCGCCCTGATGAAACAAAAATTGTTTACGAGTTAATTAACGATCGCTCACACTCGGGGTTTATGATCGACGTCGGCGCACATCATGGTTCGAGCCTGGCGCCATTTGCAGAATTGGGCTGGCAGGTGATTGCTTTTGAGCCAGATTCGAGTAACCGTGCCATACTGGAGAGTTCATTCTCTACGTATGATAACGTCATTATTGATCCTCGGGCCTGTTCTGACCAAGCTCAACCGGAAGCGACCCTGTTCGTCAGCCCCGAGTCAAGCGGTGTCAGTGGGCTTTCGGCGTTTCTTGAGAGCCATCGCGCTTCAGAAAAAATCAGCGTAACCACCCTGGCAGACGCCCTGGGTGCCTATGGTTATTTAGCAAAGCCTGTAGATTTTTTAAAAATTGACACCGAAGGATTCGATCTGATGGTTTTGAAAGGCTTTCTCTGGGCACAGTCTCCGCACCCTGGGGTGATTGTATGCGAATTTGAGGATGCAAAAACACGCCCCCTGGGTTACAGTTTTCATCAACTAGCTGATTTCCTGGTCAACAAAGCCTACTGGTTGATCATCTCCGAGTGGTACCCGGTAAAAGCGTATGGCGGTTTGCATCGCTGGCGACGATTTACAACTTACCCCTGCGATCTGGTTGACCCTCAGGGCTGGGGAAATATCATTGCGGTAAAGGATCAGGAAGCTTATCATCAGCTCTGTCAGTTATGCCAGCTTGATAGACTCCACATTAAATAACCCCTGTTTGTGCACATCGTTATTAAATTCTGATCAAAGAGAAAATAACACAATCTTCGGCATTGTGCGAAACAACCGAGGGTTTCAGGCAAAGTTGTTGGGTGTGTAATCCAATGCACAGACCTCAATATCGGCCTGGCGCAAGAATTCGATTGCATTTTCATCCACACGATAAGCAATATGGTAGATCAGGCGCGAGATACCGGCGTTGATCAGCGCTTTGGTGCAGTTGATGCACGGAAAATGTGTCACATAGCACCAGCAGTTCTTGGTGGAAACACCGTGCAGCGCAGCCTGGATGATGGCATTGGTCTCGGCGTGAATGGTGCGCACGCAATGACCATCCACCAGCAAATGCCCCACCTCGTCACAATGTGCCTGTCCGGATGGCGAGCCATTAAAACCAGTGGTCAGAATGCGCTTGTCGCGCACCAGCACACAGCCCACAAGGGCACGGTCGCAAGTGCTGCGCTCTGAAACGGAATATGCAATTTTCATGAAATAAGAATCCCACTCTGGGCGCATGAGGTCGTCTCTCCTTATGACATCAGGACGGCTTCGGTTTTATTAACGATCCGATCCTATTGGTTTGGTTACGACAATCAATGTTAAATGTTGATATTTTATCATCAATTGCGTGTTTTAACGAAGATAGGAACGAACTTCGCCACTGTCGATGGTTTATAATTCAGTTTACGCAGGTATATCGAACATTATTTAAAATAGAAGATGCTTCCAAGGTGTGAGGTAAAGTATGGTTGGGGCTGAAAACAAAAACAGAGCAGCTGACGATTGGCAAAGAGGTATGGCACCAAAGTTATTTGTTGACGGGCTGACGAAAAAATATAATTCATTTTTGGCCCTGGACAGCATCAGTTTCAGTTTAAATGCCGGTGAAATTTCCATTTTAACTGGTTTAAACGGCTCCGGAAAAACTACGCTGCTCTCCTGTATTACTGGGCTTATCCGACCAACCCGTAGTGAGGTGCGAATTGACGCGTTTGATTTTTACAAAGATGAAATTGAATACCGCAAACGCTTGGCGTTTCTGCCCGATTCGCCCCGTTTTTATATTGAATTATCTGCATGGGAGCATTTACGTTTTATTGCCATGTCTACCAAGGCGCTGGATGGGTTCGATCAGCGCGCAGAAGACCTGCTAAAAAGCCTGGAACTCTGGCACGCTCGTCATCACTACCCACATCATTATTCACGCGGGATGCAGTTGAAATTAGGTTTGGCGATGGTATTAATCCACCCATTTGAGGTGCTGCTCCTCGATGAACCAACATCGGCGCTCGACCAGGAAGGCCTAGCCGTGCTGGTGAAAACAATAAGGCAATTAAAAAACGAAGGTGTGAGCATATTGATGTCAACGCACGATCCTCAACTGGCACAGGATTTAGGCGACCGACATTTTAAAATCTCACATGACAAGCTGGTTGAGGTCTGAGATGGGCGCTGTACACTGGCTCCGTTTTCGCCAGGAAAAAAGGAGTTGAATTACTGGTTGTCTTTTGCTTTCGTCAGCGATGACCGCTCCTGGGAAAATATACTTTACCTGATTTATCTGGTGATTTTCTTCAGTGTTTGGTGGTTTGTGGTCCTGGTATTTTTTGCGGGGGGTGGTGCAGCGATCTTGCAGGGGTTGAACCCTCAGCAACCCCAGATCGCCGCGGTTGCAGTGGCATTAATTGCTTTCCTGCTCTGGTTTGTGGTGGCAGGTTTTCGCAGCCTGAGGCGGAGCCCGGTGGTGTTTTCAGAAGAAGATGCTTATTTGGTCTGTCAGATGCCGCTCGATCCACGAAAGCTTGGCTTGCGCTGGATGTTAATGCCGTGGTTGAAAAGCCTGGTTCCTTTTGCCGCTTTCGCGGTCACGTTGGGTTTTTCACTGGCGGAGGTTGGCATGAACCCTGGGGCAATCACCATCAATCGGGTACTGAATTATAGCTGGCAAGGTTTGCGTGCGTTATTGGCTATCATCCCAATCCACCTGGCCATGTTTACCATGATCTGGATTATTGGTGCATGGCGGGTGAATGCGCGGCGATACAATCGTTTGCTGCCGGGCCCAACGGCGCTGTTTGGGATGTCCGGCTTGTTTTTATTGGTTGAGCTATGAAACATGATGGGTTTTGCACTGGCAGCGCCTTCAGGAGGATGGGATGGTGGTGTTGGTTTCATCTTGCGGGCCGGGTTTGGACAGGCACCCTTAATTAAAGCACTGCTAATGGGCTGGTGGCTGGCGGCGATGTTTATAATGGTTTTTTGGTTGGTTTCAGGCCAGTTCAGCGCCAGTTGGGCGGCACAGGAGACCAAGGAAACCGATCAAATGAAATCGTTGTCACGGTATGGGTTTGCGCACCAGGTGCGCGAAATGCGGGTCAAAAATCGACTCAGGCTGAGGGATCAGGTTATTTGGGCCCCCGCCTGGGAGGGCTCTGCTGGCATAGTATGGAAAGATTTGCTTCAATACTGGCGCAGCTTTAGCTGGGATGATTTTTTTGAACTGGTCGTGTTGATAAGCAGCATGATGGGGCTTATTTTGCTCCCTACGCTCAGCAGCAGGTTCTTCGTGGTTGTTTTTTGGGCCATGCGCACTGGGAAAATAACCACGGCGCGATTGCAAAATGACCTTTCACGTTGGATGATTATCAAACAGCTGCCATTGGACTGCAATCAATGGATTCCGGCGGATTTGACGTCCACCAGCATTCTGGTTGGTTTGGCCAGCTTGATTGGCATGATTTTGGGCTCGCTGCAAGTACGACGCTTTCCACCAGTTGAAGCTGTTTTATTGCCTGGGATGATTGCCAGTGTGGCGGGTATGGCAGGGTTTGATCTCATGAGAAAAGCGCGCGCGGATCTGCTGTTACGTGGAGTATCGCCGCAAGTGAGTGAACTGGCAATCATTGGCAGCGCCCTCTGTGCTGGGGTTCCGGTTAGCCTGACAGCATTGGTGGCTGGTTGGCCGGGCGTTTTAATTGGATATAGCGCCTCCATTTTAATTGCCGGGTTAATGTTGAGCCTGGCTGTGAATGCATTGCGATATAACGCCCAGGTATAACCACGGAAACGCTGCGTGTGATTGGAATGCTGCGCCTGTCATAAATCGAAGATTTATAGTAATATTTACCCTATATGAACGAGCAAACGCCACCTGAGGAATTTACCGAAATTCCAGAAAGCTTGTCCAGCGATGCAACCGGGGAACTTCCCCTGTCTGCTGAAGAGCGCAAACCTGTCATATTCACTTTTTGGAGTGGACTGACAACGGTGCTGGCGGCCGCTTTTCTTGTGGCAACCCTGTTCACTATTTGGACGCCTGGCAGCGTGGTCGATAGCAGCCTGGAATCCAGAATGGCACAGGTATTTGAGCCTGTTCCGGATCAAGAGGAAATCTTCCCTCAGCCCATTGAAGACCAAGCCCACTGGGACAATATCGGAATTGTTGCCGGGCATTATGGCAATGATTCCGGTGCAGTTTGCCCCAATGGCGTTACAGAAGTTGATTTGAACCTGAAAATTGCCACCCTGGTACAAAAAGCCCTCACCGACCTGGGCTACCAGGTCGATCTGCTGCAGGAGTTTGACCCGCGTTTGCAAGGGTACCAGGCGGCTGTCCTGATTTCGATCCATTTAGATTCCTGCCAAGAAATTAACCAGCAAGCCACTGGTTTTAAAGTTGCCTCTGCCTTAGCTGCTGGGGACGTCTCCGAAGGGCAACGATTGACCCAGTGCCTGTCGGCACGCTACGGCGAGATAACCGGCTTGCCCTACCATGCCGGTTCGGTCACCGACGATATGACCTATTACCATGCCTTTTCTGAAATTGATCCCCGCACCATGGCGGCCATCATTGAAGCAGGTTTTATGCACCTGGATTTTCAGTTGATCACAAAGCAGACCGACCTGGTAGCTGAGGGAATCGTTGCTGGGATTTTGTGCTTCCTCAACAACGAGCCGCTGCAGCCCCAGCAAAGCCCCTGATGATGCAAGACCAACCGATTGAATTACTGCTGGCAGAAAGTAAAGCCGCCCTTCGGCGTGGTGATCGAGCCCTGGCACGGCAAATTGCCCGTTATGTCGTTGCCAAGGACCCTAACGCCCATGAGGGCTGGCTTATCCTGGGGGGGCTATCAACCTCAAGCGCCAGCCTGACATACCTGGAGATTGCCCGCAACCTCGCCCCTGACGACCCACATGTGAAGGCAGCACTTGCCTGGGCTAAGACACGCACTACAGAACCGCTTGGATTTGACCAGGAGGACACGCAAGAGATCCCTCGGGAGGTAATTTCTCGAAACGAAAGGCTTCACCCACCAATAACAGTAGAAGCTCGCCACTCAATTTGGTTGTGGACACTGGTCAGCCTGGCGTTTTTAGCAGCCCTAATGCTGGGCATGGATTTAATCCCAACCCGTTCTGTCAGCCGGGTCAAACGGGCAGCGCCCATTTATGCGGAAGCTTTCGTCAAGCCATCCCTGACGCCTACGGCCACCTTCACCGCCACACTCACCAGCACACCCACATCAACGCCCACCTCTACACCCACCGCGACGCCAACCCATACGCCAACAGCAACAACAACCTATACCGTCACCCCAACTCCCTGGCCAACCAACACGCCTCAGCCGATAAATCCACCAGCATCAGGCAGCGATGAACGTTGGATTGACATCGTCCTTTCTGAACAGCGATTATATGCCTATGAGGGTGATACGATTGTGGATTCCTTTTTAGTTTCAACAGGGTTGTCCAACACACCCACACTTGTGGGCACCTTTAATGTATATGTGAAATTGCGCTGGTCTGATATGGCCGGCCCGGGCTATTATTTACCCAACGTCCCTTTTACCATGTACTACTATAAGGGCTACGGCATCCACGGGACCTACTGGCATGAAAATTTTGGTACTCCAATGAGTCATGGTTGCGTTAATATGCTCACCGAAGAAGCCGAGTGGTTGTACAACTGGTCACATGTGGGGATTGTCGTTAACGTCCGTTATTAGTCCGTGTATTTAATCGCTATGAGCGCGCCTATTTCCCGCCGAGAATTTCTAAAACTGTGTTCTGCGAGCATGGCTGGCTTTCTGCTGCCGCGCAACATCTTCACCCGGTTAGACGCCACCAGCACGACGCGGAAAGTTCCCCAGCTTTTAGGCCGGGTGCAGGTTAATCAGTACCCTTTATATCAGAAACCCAGCACAAACTCAGAGGTGCTCTCTGAACTGGGCAAAGATCAAATCTACCGGATCACTGGCACCACGATGGGGGAAGACAATCTCTCCCCCAACCGGGTTTGGTATCAACTCGATGATGCAGGCTATGCCCACTCAAGATACATCCAGCCAGTCAGGATGGTATTCAATTCCCCCGTCCTCACAATCCCCGAAAACGGCTGCCTGGGTGAGATCACTGTGCCTTATGTGGACGCCTTTTCTTCATTAGAAACAAACCGCGCGCTGGTTTACCGTTTTTATTACGCGTCAACCTTTTGGGCCATCGGCGTAAGTGCCGATAATCAGGGTGTAATTTGGTATCAATTATTAGACGATCGCAACTATGCGAAGTTTTATATACCGGCTTACAGCCTGCGGATGGTTCCCAAGGAGGAACTAACCGCGCTTTCCCCCCTGGTGCCTTATGAAGACAAAAAGATGGTGGTTAACCTGGATCACCAAACCCTGGTTGCTTACGAAGGTGAACACATCGTCAAAAAGCTGCGCATTTCATCCGGCATCCGCATGGCCGAAGGGGGCTTTGCCACCCCTCGGGGGACTTACCGCACCACCCGGAAACGCCCTTGCCGACATATGTATGCCCCACCCAGCGAAATTGGCACAGGCTTCGACCTCCCGGGTGTGCCCTGGGTGAGTTACTTTACTGTTGATGGGGTTGCACTCCACGGCACTTACTGGCATAACGACTATGGCGCCCCCCACAGCCATGGCTGCATCAACCTCAGCCCAGAGGCTGCCAAATGGGTCTATCGCTGGACAACGCCGAATGTTCCCCACGATCAATACTACCATGCCGACGATCGAGGCACCCGCATCACCATCGAATAGCCCGCAGAATAGAAAAAAGGTTAACTAAAATCTTATATCCAGGGGATATAGTTCCTGAGTGTGTTAAACCGATTTTTTGGAGGCGTTGTTGTTAAAAAAAGCTGTTTTTGAAGGCCTGGTATTTGATGAATTCGGTAATCCGGTCGAAAGTGGGCGAATTGGCAATGAACCCTGCTATATCGTCGATGATGCCGGGTTCAGGCGTCACATTTCAGCTGAGGACGTGGACCGCCAGGTTTGGGCTTATTTCCAAACACAGATTGAAGGTCATGAAGACCTGCTTTCTGAAAAAGCTGCCGAAATGCTCGGTCAGGTTGATATTTTCACCATGGCCGCGATCCAAAATCAGCTTAAGGACATGAACACGCACTATGAAAAATTGGCTGAGCTCGGCATCCCGGAAGATACCCGCATGTATCTGGGGATGATGGGGTTCCGCATCATTATTTCCATCCATGGTGAAGTTTTAGAGATTATTCAACCCGGAATCATTGACGATTCGGGAGATGATTAGCACCGCAGCAAGAAAACTGCAGTAAAATAAAGTTGAGGAGAAACGAAATGGTCCCGGATTTTATCATTCATGTCGATGAATCCGATTTTGAATACGAAGTCTTGCAGTATTCAACCCGGGTGCCCGTGCTGGTTGATTTTTGGGCGACCTGGTGTATCCCTTGCCGCGTTTTAGGCCCGAAACTGGAAGCCTTTGCCCGCGAAGGCGAGGGTCGTTTTCGATTGGCCAAACTCAACGTGGACGAAAATGAAGGACTGGCCCGCCGCTTCAAGATTCGCAACATCCCGGCGGTAAAAGCCTTTGTGGATGGTCATGTGGTGGGCGAATTTTCAGGCGTCCCTTCCGATGAGGGTATCCAGAGCTTCCTGCGCCGGTTGGCGCCCACACCGGAAGACCTCTTGCTGGCCAAAGGCAACAGCCTGATGGAACTGAGTGATTACGCCGAATCGGAAGATGCCTACCGGCAATTCCTGGCCGTACAGCCCAACCACCCCGGTGCTTTGCTGGGGTTGATCCGGGCTTTATTGCTCCAGGGTGAAAGCATAGAATCCAGCAGGATGCTGACCTCCTTCCCGGCCAGCCGGGAATACGCCATAGCCCAACTGCTCAAACCGGTGGCCACGGCGTTTGCAGCACATCAAGACCAGTTACTGGAAACCGAACAACCTCTGGAAGCCGCGTTTGTTAACGGCATCCGGCTGGCAAAGCGCGGTAATATTTTTGCTGCACTGGACGGCTTTTTAGACATCTTACGGAAAGACCGCCATTATCGCGGAGGCGAGGTGAAAGAAGTCTTCGTTGGGTTACTGGCTTTGCTGGGAGATGCTCACCCCGAAGTACCGCAATACCGCAGAGACCTGTCATCGGCGCTGTTTTAGCGAGAAATTTCAATTAGAGAAGAATAATTCAGCGACTTGCACTTCCAGAGTAGAAAAACAATTGAATACTGATTGTTATTCCCCATCAACAAAGTGCCAGTTCTGATTTAGTGAGCATTATTCTCTCGAAGAAGTGCCCTGGCGCTCCCGCCAAATACGATGAGGGACCTACCCGGCGTTTGATTAAAAAGGTTAACATCCACGAGGATGAATTCACTGTGGCATTCAAATCCGGCGCGACGGTGGATGCGGGTGGGTAAGGGCAAGACGAAACAAGGCACGCTGCACAATTTTAGCAGGGCGCCTTTTTATTTTACGTTAGCTCCGAATAGCCCGCACCCCACCGATTACCTCCAAAAGCTTGTTGTATCTTTTTTATCCTCAATATTGTAGGTAATTAATTTGTATAACAAATCCAAATCTACCTTATCAGTCCATTTTATCCTGAATAGTTCTTGTGTATGGGAATACCCTGCTTCCTCTATTTCGTGTTCAAACAACCTAAGTACTTCCGCTTCAGGAGCAACAGCGATATGTCCTTTAGCAATGCTAAAGTCGATTATAAAAGTTCCGTGGTCAGTAAACATAGGCTGATTCCACTTGAACACTTCTTCTAATTGTGGGAACTCACCTTTAATATAATTTAGGATATCTTCCATACGTTCCCTTTTTTCTGGTTCATCAATACCATCTAAAAACGCTTGAGAGTTCCTCATACTATTCGCCTTTCTCTAATTATTTCAAATCACTTGGATGGTATTACTTGGATGCAACTGGTGAGTGCAATGGATAGCTCAAAGAATGTTTCATAAAGTGCGCGCTTGTCAATGCACGACCTGTTAAGATTTAAGATTTTACAGAAATAATGTTACACGAACCAATCATCTGAAAATAAACGATTAATCATGGTGAGTTTCGAGGTTTTTTATATCTAAAAGCCAAGAAATCATAATCTCAATTTATTTCGTAATAATAAGGATTTCTTTGCTACATAACTCTGACTTTGTATGAAGAATCATTCCCAAGTGCCGGTTGTGGCACTCCAGGTTCTATCATTACTTTCGCCTTGAATGATTGAAGTCCAAATCGGCTGTAGGAATTGTTCAATTCCAAGAAACACATAATCGAGATCGAGTTCTGGAAGCTTGGTTCGGTGAAGGAACTGACGCCAACGAACTTGAATCTCTCGGTCATTAGATAATGCGATTACTTTATCAAGACTGTCATCTTCGTAGAAAGTCCTTCGATTTGTTAATGTTTGCCGGATAGCTTTTTGAAGTCGATTACCGTCAAAGTCAAACAGGTTCAAGAGGTAGTAAATATCGTAAATATCCTTCATGCGGCTAGTCAACTGAAGCCGTTGAATCAGTGCTTCGAATTTCTCTGCAACTGTGCTTTCTAATGAGTATGTCAGAATCTCGGCAGGTATGAAACCCTCCAGTTGCACAGGAATAGTTAGCCGTTCAGGTCCCGGAACAATAACATCACCGATACCCACATCGACATTGAAAGGCGTTTTTGTATTCTCGATCTGCCCAACTAATTGAAAACTAACCCCTTTATACTTTCGTTGTGGTGATATAGTCTCATAGCTTTGAGAAATCAATTGTACAAAACTGTTTCCGGTATCAACGGAGATTATTTCATCAACCATTTTTTGGATATCTCCAATGGCCCCCAGTTGGCGCCGCAGCAGGAAATCAACGTCGATGGTTGAACGGCTTTCAAAATTACTAAGTGCATAGATAAACATGCCACCTTTGAGCACGAGATGATCCGCATATTCTGATCTGCTCAATCGCCGCAGGAATTCCTCCTGGCAGAATAACTGCAAAAGGAGTTGAAGAGATTTCCCGCGCTCCTTAGCTTTTCTTTTTAAACGCGCAAGGACGGATGCCCCCAAATCAGCCATCGATTATTTCCTTTCCTACAGCGATGTGAATCGTTTCACTCTTCAAAGGCGTACCCCCCATTTACAGCCAGATGCCAATCCGATCTTTTACTTTCTTGAGTATTCGTCGCTTCTCGGCATATTCAAGTAGGTTTGCGATGTTCTTGTTCGGGTCGGCAACATATCCTTGAATTGCTTTGTTATACGTTTCGCGATCGATCTTGCTTTCAAAAAAAATACATTCACAGATCAGGCGGTCCTTGTTAAATATTTTCAAGATTGTGTCGTCATAGGCGGCATTCGTGACCCCAAATGAAAGCAGGTAATCTTCCATATAGTACGGCTGAACATAAGGATAACCCAGTTTGAAACGCGATTTGGAAACATCTTTGCTAATCGCTATATCCCATTCCAGTGGTGTTCGATCAGAATAGCCATGATAGAAGAGCGCTGTATACATACACAGCACCCCCTCAGGAAACAATCTTGCGATAATCTCGGCATCCGAGCGTTGCTCATAGGTCGAAGCAAGGACGTAATATCCGTGCTTGATTCTTTCAATGATGTGCTTTTCGAAAAGTTTTCGAATATCGTAAGCCGTAAGTCCTAGACTTTTTAGCTCAGCGGTACGGAAAACACCATTCGTTCGTTTTGCAAGTGTTTTGATCTTTTCAATTTTCTGCTTCATATTTACCAACTTGCCGCTCGTATAGGTAGCGAGCGGCAACATAATAACTTTCTAAGATATTACTTGTTGTTGTCAAAATTGTCAACAACCTGCCGCTAGCATTATGGCCAAGCGGCAAGTTGATAAAACGTTGAAATTCACCAATCTCTGTTAAATGAACACCTACATACGCTGACTTAAATCCTTGCAGCTTACGAAATAAACCCAATATCATAGAGTTTTGCTATGTGATCTTTTTCTAGCCTCACACTTTTACCAGCGCCCCTTCTAAAAACAAATGCTGGCTTTGAGTCCGCATCTGAAAGATATCATCCTTTGCTTTCCCTCATCTTTTGAAACTCCTTTGATATGAGACCTGCTTCTAGCTTAATTCCTTGTAAGCAGGGTTACAGACTCCGTATGTGCTGTATGTGGAAAGAGGTCAAAAGGGGTGATCGATTCCAACCGGTAACCTTTGCTGATGATGCGTTTAACATCCCGCGCCAGGGTGGCCGGGTCACAGGAGATATAGGCAATCTGCCCGGGCAGCAACTCAGCCAGCGCATCGTGCACTGCCGGTGTCAGTCCAGCGCGCGGCGGGTCCATAATCAACAGGTCAACCGGTACGTCCAGCACCGACAGTGCCGCTTCAGCCTCAGATTCATACAAGCTCACGTTGTCAAACTCGTCCAGGTTGACCGTGAAATCATGGCAGGCGCTGCCTGAGCTCTCAATTGCGGTGAGGTGTCCCACCCTGGGCGCGATAAAGGCGCTGAACGCGCCCACGCCGGCATAAAGTTCAACAGCTCGTGCATTTTCCGTCAGGGGGAGCTTTTCCAGCAGGTGCCTGATCATTTGCTCTGCCATGGGCGTGTTCACCTGAAAAAAAGAGCGGGCCGACACCTGAAAATGCCGCCCCAGCAGGGTAAACACCAGATGATCATCACCTGCCAGAACAGTCAAACGCGCCTCCGGCGGCGCATACACCGCGGAGACCGAGATATCCTCGCTGAATTCAGGCGCTTTAGGATCATCGCCTTCCAAAATTAGCATGCTGTTGTCAAAGCTATCCTGGCGTATCCCTAATCGATAGACGCCCGTCTCGGGCCCAAATTCAAGCTGCGGCCAGAGCGTGTTGATCCCCGTTTGTGGTAAATGACATTCCTCAATAACCAGCAGGTGCTCGCCATCCGCATGAACAAACCCCAGTTCGCCCGCCTGGCTAAGGTGGAACTGAGCATGATTGCGGTAGTTCCAGGGGGCAGGCGCGGGCACGATCGGCTGGATCGGTGGATTTTCCAAATTTGCGATGCGCTGAAACTGGTCGAGCAATAATGCTTCTTTCAATCGCAATTGGGATTCATAATCAAGGTGCTGATACTGGCATCCGCCGCACGCACCAAAATGAATACAGCGTGGGGCAATCCGCTCCGGTGAGGGGGCTAAAACCTCAACCGGCCACCCCCGGGCGTAGCGTTTCTTCTCGTCCACCAATGCCACCCGCACGGTTTCCCCCGGTAACACAAAAGGTACGAAGAGCGCGCGCCCATCGGGCAGCCGGCCCATGCAATCCCCACCTGAGACCATTTTTTCCATCCTGAGCTCATACGTCTTAGCCATGCTGATTATTCTCTCAGTTGGGTTGAAAACAATGCTCGCCCGGTAAGCTAAACTTTCCTGAGCGAGCAGAGTTGAATTCTGACTGCATTTTACATCTTTGCAAGAAAAGCTTCAAAGGCTTCCAACAATGTATCAATATGATACATCTGCGTTTCGCCCATATGGGCAATGCGGAAGGTCTTATTTTTCAGTTCACCATAGCCATTAGAAATGCACATACCTCGAGCCAGCAGATGACTACTCAGTTCCGAAAAGTCCACCTTGCGCAAGTTTTGAATTGTAGAAACCGTAGGTGAACGATGGTCTTCTTTGGCCAAAGGGTCCATACCGTTTGCCAACGCCCACGATTGTACACGTTCTGCCATCGCCTGGTGGCGGGCAAACCGGTTTTCCAGGCCTTCGGCAAGGATTTTGTCGAGCTGGACGTCCAGGGCCCAAATGAGGGACATCGAAGGCGTCATGGCGGTGGAGTTTTTAATGCGGTGTTTTTCCATCAGCGTCATGTCAAAGTACCAACCGCGATTTTCAACACTTTTTGCCTTTTCAAGCGCACGCTCGGAAACTGCGGCAAAGGCCATTCCCGGCGGCAGCGCCAGGCATTTCTGTGACGAGGTCAGGACAAAATCCAGTCCCCAGACATCGGTTTCGATCTTAACGCCGCCCAGCGACGAGACCGCGTCGATCAGGATCAACGTCTCCGGGCTGATTTCACGGACAACTTCAGCCAGATCTTTGATAGGGTTTTCAACCCCGGTGGAGGTTTCATTATGTACAATCGTCACGACCTCATAAGGTTTTGCGCTAAGAGCCCCTGCCAACCGTTCAGGGGTGATTGCCTCACCCCAGGCGGCATCCAGCCGGTCGGCTTGCTTTCCATTGCTGACAGCCACCTGATACCAGCGATGTCCAAACGCACCATTGACGCAAGAGAGCACATCCTTATGGGCCAGGTTGCGGATGCCTGCTTCCTGCATACCGCTGCCAGAGCAGGGCAGTTGAAAGACGCGCGTTTCGGTCATAAAAACCTGTTTGAGTTTGGCTTCTGTGCCTTGAAAAAAAGCGTCGAATTCGGCTGATCGATGCGGAATCATCGGGTTGGTTTGGGCTTGCAGAACGTCGGGGTCAACGTCAACAGGCCCGGGGATAAACATGTGTTTCAAAGGGAAATCCTTTCTAGATTAAATAGCTTCGATGTTTAATACAAGTTCCATTAAATGCTAACATAAGCCAGGGTAACTTTCAAGCCGCATTATCCACGCATAATTGCTGCTCCTGCAATCTAAAAGCGCTTTATCCAATGCGTTTAAATCAACAAGCTCGTGAGCTTCTTGACGTGTGCATAAGCTAAAAACAGGCCGTTTACACCATTGTAAACAGTCACCCAACCGGCCTGACACCCACGCCAATACCCCGCAGGTCAACGAGCGCGGTGTGCCGAAGCGGTCAGGGTCAACTAAGGAGAAAAATATTCCTTTTTATGAACTCTTCGGGCTGGTAATGGCCATCTATTCGTGCGGTTTCAACAACAACTGCGTAAATCAATGGCTGCCTGGTGAGGAACTGTTTTCCATGCCAATTGACGGCCCTTTGGTAGGGACATCAATTCGAGTTGATGGGAGGTGCTTCAACCAGGAAAGTCTTCATCAACCCATTTCCATCTGGGTTAATTTAAACCGATCCATAACGTCATGCAGCGCAGAAGTGTCCGTCAGAGCCAGTAAGGTGTCGTTTGCCTGCAGCACAGTTTCACCTTTGGGCACAATAAACTGCGTGTCACGTTCAATTAATGTGATTAAAAATTGATCTGGCAATTTCAGGTCTTTAATCGTTTGATTGATAAGATTTGAATCAGCAGGGATGCATAAATGTTGCATCTCGCTAGCCATCCCCGGTACGGGCTGGTATTCAATTGGATACAAAGGTGTTTGAACGATGGGCTTATCTAGTTTCAACCAGCGGGCCACCCAGGGCAAGGAGGTCCCCTGAATTAATAAGGATGTGAGGACCACAAAAAAGATCACATTGTAAAACAACTCTGCTTGCTCAAGACCCGCTACCATCGGAAAGGTTGCCAGGATAATCGGCGCCGCGCCGCGCAAGCCCACCCAGGAGATGAAGACCTTTTCATTTAATTTCAAAGGA
Organism: Chloroflexota bacterium; assembly: GCA_012522475.1. GTDB lineage: Bacteria > Chloroflexota > Anaerolineae > Anaerolineales > Anaerolineaceae > Brevifilum. The sequence goes on from JAAYKH010000018.1 coordinate 48,540, forward strand.
TTAAAAATCAGGGTTAGAAAGACGCTTAAGGGGCGGGCAATGAAAAACATAACCAGTGAAATTAATAAAGATGCCCCGGCAACCGGGATTAAGCGGCTCGGAAAGACGAATAAACCTAAGATCAAGAATAAAGCAATTTGCATCAACCACGCAAAGCCGTCATGAAAACGTTGCAGCGAGCGCTTGTGCAAAACATCAACGTGGTTCAACACAATGCCCATGATGAATACGGCTAAAAAGCCGCTGCCATTAATCAGCGAAGCCAAACCGAAGGCCAATAACACAAACCCTAAACTCATCACCGGATAAAGACCTTCATAGCCCAGCTTAATTCGGTTGATCACCAGAGCTAAAAGCCGCCCCATCAAATAACCTAAAATTGCCCCAATAATCATCTGTTGAAAGAACAGCAAAATCATTTTTAGAGGCGAAGTTCCCGGATGGGCAATCAACTCGATGAGCCCAATGGTTAAAAACATCGCCATAGGATCATTGCTGCCCGATTCAAGTTCAAGCAGGGGCTTCAAATTACCTTTCAGGCTGACGCCTTTTGAACGTAAAACGGAGAAAACCGCGGCAGCATCCGTCGAAGACATAATCGACCCCAACAATAGCCCCTCCAGCAGGGTTAATCCCAATATGCGCCAGGCAAACAACCCTACAATCAGTGCGGTTAATAAAACACCAATCGTGGCCAGTGAATAGCTCTCTACCACCACAGATCGAACGTCTTTCCACTTTGTTTGAAAACCACCTGAAAACAGGATGAACCCAAAAGTAAACATGCTGACCATCTGGGCGATATTCGGGTCATCAAAATGAATGCCCCCAATCCCTTCCGATCCAGCAAGCATACCAATGGCTAAAAACAACAGCAGTACAGGTATCCCAAACCGATCAGAGATCTTACTTGCAAAGGTGCTCAATAATAAGAATACAGCAATGACGATTATAAAAGTGATTTGCATAATGGTATCAGCAAGCAGGGCGCCTTTCTCAGTTGTCTACAATAATATGATCATGTTTCTTAATGTGCTGCTCAGCCTGGCATAAAAGACTATTATCTAATTTAAAATTAGTAATTAACTTACCACATTCTCAGCAATCAAGCAATTGTTCACCTAAAAGTACTGAAATGGTCTCGATGGTTATTCTAAAGAAGGCGGCAAGGATTTTTGATCCTGGGTTTTTGGCAGCCAGACGGTAAAGGTCGTTCCCAGACCCTCCTGAGATTCGACATCGATACGCCCCCCATGATTGCGAACGATCCAGTAAGCGATGGGAAGGCCCAACCCAAAACCCGTCCGGTCATTATGCCGGGTGCGCGATTCCTCACCGCGATTAAAACGCTCAAACAGATGAGCCAGCTCTTTTTTAGGAATGCCCTGACCTTCATCCCGCACAACACACCGCACCCAATCACCTTCTTGTGCCAGACTGAATTCAATCAGCCCGCCTTCCGGTGTGTAATTGACAGCATTGGCGCCCAAGTTTAAAAATACCTGTTTCAAACGATCACGGTCGCCCTGAATACTGATTTGATTAAAATCTTTCAAGTGCAGGTTACGTTTTCCACCTGAAACGACAGTCATCTCTTCAAAGACTTCGAGAAGGATTTCGTCAATTTTCACATTGACAATCGTCAAGGGTAGTTTCCCCGCCTCAGCCTGAGCCATGAACAGTAAATCACCCACCAACCGTGATAAGCGGTCTACTTCTTTTTCAATGGTGTTTAAGGAATCCTCATCAAAACGCTTCATTAACCGCATTAATCCCACATTGCCTTTAATAACGGTCAATGGGGTCCGTAAATCGTGGCTCACATCGGCCAAAAAGCGACGTTGTGAATTAAACAATCGCTCGAGGCGCACAAATGTCTGGTTGAAATTTAAAGCTAACGTATTAATTTCATCGTTTGCCTCTGTTTGCACCGGAATTCTTTGAGAAAGATCATTGGTGCTGGTGATCCGACTGGCAATTTCAGCCATCGTAACCAATGGAAGCAACGCTTGCCCGATCACGATCCATCCTAAAACCACCGAGACACCAATGGCAAACAGCGCAGAGAAAAGAATGGCTATTTTAATTAATGTTAAGGTATGGCGTATTTCAGTTAGTTCTAAACCCACTTGAAGCCAGCCACTGGGCTGACCTTCAACCTCTAATGGCACCGAAATCGTCCGATAAAATACCCCGTCGATTTCCACATCGTGAAAATATGTTTCCCCGGTTGGGAGCTTTTCCTGATCCAGAGCCTGTGTGAATTGGCTTGCATTCTCTGAATAACCAACCAATTGATAATCCCTTGACCAGACCTGGTAATAAAGATCATCCGAGAGCAATATAAAACCCGGGCCGATTTGCAGGTTGCCGATACCATCAGCCCGTAATTGGGAAACGATCAGATTAGCAGATTTTTGAAGATCGCCATCTACAAAATCAACAAACAGCAAGCTGACAAAAGCATAAATAAGAATGCTGAGCAGTCCTACAAAGCCGCTCAGCATGCCAGAATAGACCAGCGTCAGTCGCAAACGGAGTGACATCGCGATATTTACGCTTCAGGTTCTCGCATTACATAGCCCACACCGCGCACGGTATAAATCAACCGTGGTTCGCCGCCAGACTCTAATTTCTGGCGCAAATAGCGAATGTAAACATCCAGGACGTTACTCTCGCCACCAAAATCATAGTCCCACACCTTATCGAAAATCACTTCACGCTTCATCACCTGTCGGGGGTGGCGCATAAATAGGTCTAATAGGTCGTATTCCTTGGCGGTTAGAATAATTTCTCGATCGCCGCGTCTGGCCCGGTGTGTGCTACTATCTAAAACAAGGTCTTCAAATTCCAAAATTTTTATTCGGTCTGCGGCTGTCCTGCGCAGCAACGCACGAATTCTGGCCAGCAATTCATCCATTTCAAAGGGTTTAACCATATAATCATCTGCACCAGAATCCAGGCCAATGACATGGTCTTCCAGGCTGTCTTTCGCGGTTAAAATCAGGATAGGCTGGTTACCCAATTTTTGTAAGCGGCGGCAAACTTCCAGACCATCGATATTAGGAAGCATCAGGTCTAAAATCACCAAATCTGGCCGCTGCTCACTGGCTAATACGAGGCCAGCTTTGCCGGTTAATGCTGTATCCACCAGGTAGCCCTCATAGGTCAGGACTCTGTTGAGCACACGCAGGATTTCCTCGTCATCTTCGATAATTAAAATTCTCTCGTCCATTATTCTTCCTTTCTGTTTTATGATCGAAAACTGCCCGGCAGTTCTTCGATCTCATTGGATATTTTTGGTAAAATTAATAAGTCATGTCGGTTAAATTGTTTCCGCAAGGTATTTCAACCATCAAACGCATTGTGGATCTTATTATATCATTTCCAGCGTTAATATTGCTTTCCCCGGTTTGCCTGGTCATTAGCATGATCGTTGCTATTCAGCACGGACTGCCGGTCCTGTTCAAGCAAGATCGACCGGGATACCAGGGTAAGATCTTCACCATTTATAAATTCCGAACGATGCGCAATCAACTGGATGAGCACGGGCAGCCCTTGCCAGATGCTGAACGCTTAACGAAATTTGGCCGTTTTTTGCGCGCTGCCAGCCTTGACGAATTACCCGAGTTAATCAACGTGCTCAAAGGCGAAATGAGCATCGTGGGGCCACGTCCTTTACTCATTGAGTATCTACCACGCTATAACCCCACCCAGTTCCGCCGCCACGAGGTGCTCCCAGGCATTACCGGCTGGGCGCAGGTCAATGGACGCAATATCATCTCCTGGCAGGAGAAATTCGACCTTGATGTCTGGTATGTTGATAACTGGTCGCTCTGGTTGGACATTAAAATAATCCTATTAACGATTGTTAAAGTACTCCGTCGGGAAGGCATTTCCCAACCGGGCCAGGCTACCGCTGAACCTTTTTGGGGCAATTCACCCGAAATTGAAGGGCAGCCATCAAAAGATCTTTCGAACTAAGGCGCAATTTCCAAAGAAACCATGCCTGATTGCAGTTCTGCCACCATGCCTTCAAATAAGCGTTGACGTCCGGGAGATACCAGGCCCATTTGCAGATCCATCAGCACCATTGAAGAAGGTGCCTGTTTTCCAGGAGCAACCGCAAGGAGGTCAAGCCAGAGGGCCTCGAGTGCTGGCGCCGGGTCCATCGCCAACGTGCCGGCCCAATTGCTTCTGAGAATGTCCGGACTGCGATCGCTGACCACTTTGACACCTAACTCTTCCATATAATCCCGCAACTCGGGTGAGAACAACGCCCCGTGCACAAACATCACATCGACACCGATATTCGCATACGAGTCGATTATTGAAACAAAATCGCTGGCCACTGTCGTTAAGGAAACAATTTCCCATTTGGGGAAGGTGTTATAAGGCGGAAAGACCGGGTGACAGATTCCACAATAAAACCGAGCGCCGACCTGATAACTTTCGGCCAGAAAATCTCTCATCGGACTTTCTTCTGCAATCAACGCAGCAATCTTATTATCTTTTGAAACGACGGCCGATAAATAGCCCGCCAGGAAAGCTAACTGCTGTGCTTCGATGCTGGGATCACCAATCACACTGACGTTGTCTGCCACAACTGCGCCGGGGTTACCAATGGTCACAAATGAAAGCCCTGGTTGTTGCGCAGCAAGGGTATTTAAATCCAGGTTCTGACCCACACCGACCACCACCTGCACTTCCGGGGTAACCATCTCTGGTGTCAACCCCTCCTCAGAGAGGAGTTTCATTGATGAGGTTTCAACCAGGTGTTCCAGCATCGCTTGGGTTTGGGTAATTAAAAAGGGGTCAACCTGTTCCCCAATTATTAGCAAGACGGTTGGCTGCGGCTCGGGGGGCAGTGGCGTTGGGGGCGCTTCCAACGTTGAAAGTATTTCAGTTTCTAACCCGGGTTCTTCCGATGACGGGGTTTCAGAAGGTGCATCGGGAGAACAGGCCGCCAAACCCACTAAAAGAATGGTGATCAAGATCAAGGTTAATGTTCTGAAAGAAATTTTAATTTTTAACATTGTCATTATTTTACCTTTACTGCCAATATAATCCACTACATTAATGACTAACTTGTCAAACATCAGCAATTGTGGGTGGATATATTATAATAAGCAAGTGAATAAGCTTATTTTTAATCAGTTCAATTCCACCAAAAAGGTGATTTTCCATGAGTTTACCCAGTAGTGAACGTCTGCCCGGTGATATCAACGATCTTCCCCCGGCACGGCAACGCCATATCCGGCGCCAACCCCGATCCGTATCCCTGGCAGAGCGACAAATCCTGCTCGATTCAATCATCAAGCTCACCGCGCCCACACTGGCTTTTTTTATCCGGGCACTGCTCGGCGCGCTAACGTTGGGGAGCGCGCTTTACCTGCAAAACCTGGCACTGCTGATCGTCGCCATTGTGATTTTTCCGGTGCCGGCACCCCTGTTTGGATTGGCGCTCTACCCGCCGACCCTCAAGATTAAACATGCATTGAAGGCGCTGGTCAGCCTGCTGGTATTGATCGCACTTGTTTTTTCTGCTGGTCTGGTCGCCGGTGTATTTCAGACCTTTGGCTACCCCGATCCCTTGGGGCTCTTCCGTTTCACAGCGCTCTACTGGCTCGATTTAGCCATCGTAGGCATTAGTGCCTTTATTAGCCCGCTGATCCTGCTACGGCAGGGTAAAAACCCGCGCGAGCTGGGTGTTTTACTTTCTTATACACTGCTGGTGCCTTTTGCGTTGTTCGGGTTTGGATTGAGCAATGGAAACCCGGCGCTTTGGTACGGAGCGCTTTTTGTCGGCTTTGAGCACTTTGGCCTGGCATTGCTTTTGGCCGTTTTTTCCTTTGTTATTTTAGGTTTCTCGCCAAAAAAGCCTTTGGGGTGGCTGATTGTAGTCGCTGCTCTGGCAGTCTTCCTGGCGGTAACCAGCATCGGGATAAATTACCCTGTGCGTCAAACCCAAAGTGTACCGCTAACGGTACCAACGGTCACCCACCCGGCTTTGTCATCAGAAATCCCTGTCGATCCAACCAAACCGGTTAAAACAAATACCGTCGCTCCGACCGAAACCCCAATCATCCCCACCTCTGCCGCCACCCACACACCCAGCCCGTCGCCGTTAATCACAGCCACAACCACCCCGGGGTCAATTGCACGGTGGGGTGTGGTCAAATCAGATGTGGGTGTGGTCATCCGGAAAAACCCGGCTTTTGACGCAGAAATTGTCACCTATGCGAATAACGGCGACCCTGTTGAAATCTTTGGCGAAACAACCGCCCCCAATGGGCTGCGCTGGTATCAGGTACTGACTGACACCGGACAATCTGGTTGGGTGTTGAGCTCCTTATTGCAGATCCAAACCACTGCACCCGCAGATTAACGCGTAAGGCTCACAGAACTCAGAGGTATGTCGATCAATCCGTGCTGATATCAGCAAGTATGACCAGATTTTGCTGAGGGACAGTGATTTCTTCCCCGAGATCAAGCTGAACAACAGCCGCAGGCTGCGCAAGGCCGCTTTCAAAAAGCAGATCCCCCTCCGGTAAAGCCAGTACTGCGCCAGTTATGCCCCAATGCCCCCCGGCAAACACCCGCACTTTTTGACCCACTGCCAGGGCTTGTTGCACACCCAACGCATCCGGCCTGGCCTCGCCGCTCGCCGGGATGAGCGCCTCTGGGCGCATGCCGGTATGTGCATCAACCGCGCTCGCATTAAGGCATACAGATTTTCCAGCATGTGGTCTCAACCAGTTCAGCAGGGATGAATCGGGCTGACCCACGCCAAACCCCTGCATGAGGATAATAGGAACTGGCATTGCATTAGCAACAGTAAGCAAATCAGGCGGCATCCATCCGATAATCAGCCCCCCCGAACTGCGTGTACCAAACCATCTGAGCGTCTCTGCGTCCATACAGGATCCGGCTGCGATCACCATGCCCTCACCCCTCCCGGAGAGCATATCCGGCGTCAGGGGGCGACTCCAGCTCACCTCGAGATTCTGCAGTTCACCCATACCAATGGCCTCATTCCCCCAGAGCCCTTGCAACAAAAAACCAGAAGCGGAGATGACCGCGCCATGGCCTGGAAATATGGTTTGGACAACGCCGGTCATTCCTGCTTTAACCTGGATCGATCGATGCTCGATCTCAAAAACCGCTTTGCCCTGATGAAGCCCGGTAAACCGCCCGTTTAGCGGGGCACGAACCAGGCGAGACAAGGTATCGGTTATTTGCGCAAGTATATCACCTTCGTGCAGATATTCGCCGGGCTCTCTCACCAGGCATGCTCTGACCGCCAGAGGGTCAACACCCAAACGATCGGCAATGTCGACCATGATAATTCGTGCGGGTACAAGCGTTTCTGCAATCACATCGTCGGGCAAAACCTGTTGACCTTCATAAACCAAAACCTCTCCAGGGTATTTCAACCGGCGTATTCGCTGGATTTCCATCAAAGCGCTAGCCCTGACAACGGGTAACAACATCAACGCTCTCCCAACTCAATCATCAACGCGCAACATACGC
>JAAYKH010000019.1 GCA_012522475.1 Chloroflexota bacterium
ATGCCGCCGCGACGGATGGATAGGCAATCGCTACTGTTATCGGAAGTTGATGGGCGCGATACGCTTCATAAATTTGGCTATCGATGATATCGGTAAACCCCGATTGTATCACATTGAAAGTTGTCTCGTCGCCATGTCCAATAGGGCTGTCAACACTGATATAAAGTCCATCAAATTCGTCAACAAAATCGGGCAACGGATCAGATTCTAAATTGACGTGGGTAGCCCAAAAAATTTCCCCGGAATAGGCTTCTCGAATATCTGACAAAATCTCATGCCAATAATGGTCAAAACCTGTTGGGATGTCGCTTTCTCTGCCATCAGGTAATAAACCGCCTTCAAAAGCCGGCGAAATTGATTTTCCGCCAAGTATCAACGTTTCTATACCTGAAATTTCAGCTAAAGTCGCATAGTTATAAAGAAAATCTCGGTAGGAGGAGAAAAATTCATTCCACCACACGTCTTGATGGGGCTTAGATAGCCACCAATCTTCCAAGAGGTAAAACGGGCCCAGGTGCGGATGCAAAGCAGTCGAAAAGCCCCGATTTTTCGCTGAATTAATTAAGAAAAGCAACTCAGAAACATAGGGCGTTAAACCCATTTGAGGTTGCAAATAAGGCGACTGCGATGAGACCTTCCATATGGGGGAGAAGATCAGCGTATCAACGCCTGTGGTATTCAGCGTTGATAATGCCTGAGGAAAATGAGCCTGCCAGGATGGACTCATTTCATCGGTAAATTCAATAATTGTTCTGAAATTTGATAATTTTTGAGGGATATAAGCCTCTTGAACGAACGCATTTTTTTCATAGTTTGTCCAGTTTTGCCATTGATCCAGGGTGAGTGAGATGGTTTGTGCCTCATGTGAGGGCGTAACTTGCCTTTCATCGCTTAGTGTTTCAATGTCCTGGACACGCAAGCAGTCACCCATGCGACAAAACCGAAAATTAATCGGCTGCTTCATTTCCAACGGCGAAAACAAAATATACAAATACTGACCATTTCCAAGCATCCACAAAGGAATGGGTTCTGTCCATCGATCTGTCATAAACTGAATGTACTTCAAATCATCGGGAGCGCTTTTTGGCGGAATGGTTATTGAAAATGTAATCGGCTCGACACCGGGTGACCGCCAGGTTTCAATGGTGTGATTAATCGTTACATCCTCTGAGGGTACGATTAACTGACGGATGCGCATCCCACCTGTTTGATACTGATCAGAATTCCAATAGCCATCACCCAGCGTAAATTTATAGCGTAAATCGGTTTCAGCGTATAGCCTGAGGGTGATTGATAGCCTGCCATCTTCATTTGAGGAGAGTGCTGGCATGCGCATTGGTTTGATGGTCATCCCGCCATTGAGTACCGTAAAAGTATTTCCCAGTTGAAAGATATTTCCTGCAATATAAACCGGCGCACCGAGTGCATCATTGGCCTGGTTAATTACAAAGGTGATGTTCACCTCTGGCATGCGGGTTAATTTGACCTCAGCTGGTGTGATCATTCCGGTTTGTATGTTAGCCCCCTGTTGAAAAGTACGATATTTTCCGTCCATGGCATAGAAAACCACATTGTGCATCCCCTGCCCCAAATCTTCCAAAAGGAATTTTCCATTGGCGTCTGTAACGGTACGCTTTCCACCCACAGTAACTAGAATATCAGGGATTGGCAGCCCGGTATCCCACTCAAGCAAAACCCCTTGCAAAATACCGCCAAAGCGATCATTAACTTCATCTCCCTGCCAGCATTGTAGGATGTCCGTCACAATGAAATCCCCAGGCACGTAAACCATGCGGTAGTCAATGGGTTCTCCGCTGGCGTTGGCCTCAGGGATTAATGAGGACTGAACCAATTTCGCATAACGGTATTTGATGACGGAACCTTGGGGAACCGTCAGCGCTGTAACGTAAACCTGATCGCTGAAAGGCATCAGTTCAATAAACGAACTGTTGTAAGGCAGGCCTGTGAAATCATCGATGATCTCGAGAACAAATTTTTCTACGCCCGAGGCATCGTTCTGGGTGTTAAGTTGAAATTGTATCTCTACAAACTCAGTTGAAAATTCATTTGGGTTTTCAAATAATTTTGAGTCCGGCTTTTTTTGCATTAACGGAAGATGACATCCGGCCAGGCTAAATAAGAAAATTATGAAAATAATGTTTGAAATTTTACGTTGTTTGAACATGGGAACGGTGTTAATTGTTCTTGTCATTGTCTTGAACGATTTTTACATTAAATTTAATTTCCTCCAAGTTTTCAAGTAACCCTCCCAGAACACCATTAATAAATCTCGACGAACCATCAGAGCCATACAGCTTGGCCAATTCCACAGATTCATTGACAACAACCTTAACCGGGGTCTTTTGATGGACTGCAATTTCCCAAAATGCCATCCGGAGCAAGTTCCTGTCGATGATAGCAACTTGGTCTAATGGCCATTCCGGGGCAAAATCGCCAATAAATTCATCCAAAACGTGTTTTTTTGCGATCACTCCAGAAACGATGTCACTGATGAACTGTTTGAGGGCGTCGTCCATTTTTAATTTGTCGAAGCGGCCAGCAAGGACAATTCCGGGCTTATGCCCGCTGATATCGACTTCGTACAGGACTTGTAATGCGATACTGCGGGCTTTTGTTCGAGATTTCATAGTTTTGAGCCTAGAAGAAATTAAAATTTAAGCATTAAAGTCGATATCCATGATGTGGATATTCACCGCGCCAACTGACAATCCAACGATTTCAGTGATCGCACGAGACACCCGCTCTTGTATCTCACGTGAAATATCGCGCACATTCATATCGCTAATTAACACCACATAGACATCGACATAGACTTTATCATCTTTGATGAGAACTTTTGCACCCTGATTGTCTTCTCGATTAAAGATTTGCTTCAGGCCTCCTGCGGCTGGTGCCAGCCTGCAGACACCCTGGACGCTTAATGTCGTCAACCGTGTAATTTTATGCAAAACCTCAGGGGAGATTGTCGTTTTGCTGATGTCTTTTTCTGTTGTCAAGCCATTCATATTCGCTCCAATGGTTTTTAAGCACCTTATGGTCATGGGCAATAATTATAAATCAGATTGCTCTTTAGGTAGGTTCCCTGAAATCCATAATGTCATCAGGATAAGATCATCACGTTGAGGTTTTTCATTAGGGTAAGCTTTTTTGAAATTCTTTTCCAACTTATCAAAGGTAAAGCCTTTGGGCCAATTCGCAATGAAGCCCTCGTCAGCCTCGTAGCTGCGTTCCAATGCAAGGTTGTCCCACCCTTCAGACTCCAGCCAGTTTTTAACTTGTTTTGCTAACCCCGATTTTATTTTAGCCCAGGTTGTCAGCGTGTATGGGACAACCTCGTCTTTATCCTCAAAGGCCAAAGCATAAGCGTGGATTTTTAATGACAATGGTGCTCGTACAGGATTCCGAAATCCTAAAATATTAACATATTTTCGAAAGAAACTGATGAATTCAGCTTGCTCTTCTTTAGATAAAGTTTCTATCCCTTCTAAAAGCTCATTAATGACCTTTTCCAAATAGTTACGTTCAATGAACACATTGATGGCTTTAAATGGCAGGTATCCTTTTTCTGACATGACAACGCTCCAATTCTATATACGCACAACGAAACTCTAAATATTAATTGTTGGCGAAGATTAATTCGATTTACTTAAATTATACTGAATTTCCTGCACGAATAATACTCTGTAATATTTTGCTCGCTAAAGCAAAATATCCTGTAACCACTTCGTAAAGATATTTTTATATTTTTCACTCAGGCTAAATTAGAAATAATTAATTACTGTTAGCCTCTTTAAATCAACTGAGGTGGACATCACGTCCACCTCTTTTTTGTCACAATGGTCGATATATCTATACAAAGGTTGAAAAACACAATCAATTCGGTCTGACGAAATTAGTAATCATCGTCGTCGTCATCCAACTCTAGGTCGAGGAGATCATCATCGTCATCAATCCAGAGATCGTCTTCCTCATCTTCAATATCATCCCATTCATCGATATCATCTTGATCATCCCAATCTTCCAGGTCGATCTCTTCACTGGGTTGATAGGTTTTACAACCGGTATCAGGGTCCAGTTCAATTGCAGCAGCGCTGCAATACTTTCCATCCAGGAAAAGGCAATCAAGATAATGGCAATGGATTCGAGGCATTTTTCCTCCTTATTTTTTACAAAGAGATTATCCGGTTGCGATTTTACACCAGGTGGGATGTTGTGTAAAGGTGCATTCGGCATTTCTTTCATTAGAGTTTTTACTTGACATTTTATCCAGGGCGGCGACGTTTTGCCTCGTAGACATTTGGCAGGCTTTCGAGCTTTGTTAGTATCCTGCTGAGTTGGGTAATACCCTGAACAGCAATAACCAATCTTACGACCGCCAGATGTTGACTCATCTTCATATTCATGTCAATCAAGTTGACGGCTTCATCAGAGACAACTTTGGAAATGTCAGCCATCAATCCCTGGCGGTCGTAGGCTTTAATTTCAATGGGCACCGTAAAAGTTTTTCCAAGCTGACCCCAAGAAACCCTCACCAGTCTTTCTTTCTCGTTGACTCTCAGTATATTGGGGCAATCCTGACGATGAATAGTTGCTCCTCTGCCGCGAGTGATGTACCCGATAATTTCATCGCCCGGCATGGGATTACAACACTTGCCCATTGTTGTTGCAATGCCTTTTAATCCCATAACATGAATTGCATCGGATGGCACCAGCGGTGAAGGGGCTTTTACCAGATCAAGGTCCAGTTTAAAATCGTCTTCAAGTGTATCTTCCCCTAATTCAGCGATCTTATTAATCACCCGTCCAATACCCACATCGCCACTACCAATAGCGACATACAGATCATCAACCGTTTTGACGCCTAATGCTGGCAAGATTTCCTCAAATTCAATTTGCCTGAGACCCAATCGTTTAAATTCTTTTTCAAGAACCGCTTTGCCCTGAGTCAGGTTCAATTCACGGTCTTGCCGTTTGAACCATTGTCTGATTTTTGAACGTGCTCGACTTGTACGGGCTAAACCAAGGTTAGGATTTAACCAATCTCGAGAGGGTCCGCCGCGTTTGGCAGTTAATATCTCAACCTGGTTGCCTGTTTGCAAGGCATAATCTAATGAAACTAATTTCCCATTGATTTTTGCACCTCGACAACGGTGACCAATTTCAGTGTGGACATGGTATGCAAAATCAATCGGCGTTGAACCTGCGGGTAGATCAATGATATCGCCCTGTGGGGTCAGTACGTACACCCGATCTTTAAATACATCGGATTTCCAGCTGGCAACAAAATCTTCTGCATCTTCATCTTCCTGTTGCCAGGTAAACATGCTTCTCAACCAGCTTATTTTCTGCTGGTAGGAATCTTTGATTTTTGTGCGGTCCTCTTTATAACGCCAGTGCGCTGCGATGCCAAATTCCGCATTTTCGTGCATTTCTTCTGTTCGGATTTGTATTTCAAGAGGTTTGCCATCATCAAAAATGACAGCTGTGTGTAATGATTGATAATTATTGTCCTTTTGGGCAGCAATATAGTCATCAAATTCACCAGGAATTGGACGCCATTTTAAATGGACGACGCCCAATGCTTTGTAACAAGCAGCCACATCTTCCACGATTAAACGGACACCGCGTAAATCCATCATCATTTCAAAAGGCATGTCTTTGCGGCTGATCTTTTTGTAGATCGAGTAGATAGGTTTCGGCCGGCCAGAGATCTTGCTTTTTATCCCTTCTGCCTCAAGTTCTTTGCTCAAACGAGTGATGATATCCGTGATTTGTTTTTCACGATCAGCCCGCCGATTTGCTAATTTTTCTGCAATTTCTCGATAATCATCCGGCGCAACATAACGAAAGGCAAGGTCTTCCAGCTCCCATTTGATTTGCCAGATTCCCAACCGGTTTGCCAACGGCGCAAAAATATCCAGCGTTTCTTGTGCGACCCGTTTTTGTTTGGCTTCATCAAAGTGGGACAACGTCCGCATATAATGCAAACGATCTGCAAGTTTTACCAACACCACCCGGATATCGTCACTCATGGCGAGAAAAGTCTTACGCAGGGCTTCGGAAATTTCGTCTTCACGAATTTTTCGATGGTGCGTCGATTCCTTAATTTCAGGTGGTAGATCGATTCGTTGCTCTGCCCTGAGCAATTTGGGTAGCTGCGTAAGCTTCGTCACCCCGTCGATCAAACTGGCCACCTCGTTGTTAAATTCTTTTTGTATCTGTTCAAGGGTGATTTCAGTGTCTTCAACAACATCATGCAATAAACCGGCAGCAATTAATTCAGGGGGAACAGATAATTCCGCCAGGATCAACGCGACAGCAATACAATGGTTGAAATACGATAAACCGCTTGGCAAAGTTTGACCACTGTGGGCAGTTTCTGCCAGGCGATAAGCTTTTTTAATCAGTTCAAGATCCAGAACTGAGTAATTATTTGGCAGCTTTTCGAGAAATTGCTCAAGTTGCATCACGGGGTTTCTTTCGTTGCGTGATAATTATAGGTTTAATTTCTTTTGGATGTGTGCAATCAGATCCATGCCAGCCTTGTAATGAATGGTATGGATGCCAAGTAATTCAGCTGCTGCGATGTTTTCAGAAAAGTCATCAATAAAAAGGATCTGGTGAAACGGCGTGGCGATGGTATCAGACAAAAAGTAAAAAATTTTCCGGTCAGGTTTAGCCATACCCAGTTCAGATGAAATTAATAAGTGGTTAACAGTTTTCCCTTCAATAATACCATAGTGCTCTTTAAGTGTATTTCGAGCGTCTGTCCAGGCATTGGTTAGAAAGGCTGTTGTGAGCTTTCCGGATAATGACATAATGTATTGAATCAATTTTTCATCGATCTGATCACCCTTCCAAAATGCGTGCTGGAAAGCTGCCAAAGCCTCTGGGGTCAGAGATAGCGTTTCTGCAACATGGCGCCAGATATTATCAGAACTTGTTTTGCCGATTGTTGCTTCTGCTGCAACCTTTGAATTGAATACCAGCTCATCAGCACCACCGGGTGACAACCCGTATTGGCTTTCGAGCGTTTCCCTGCCTGAGCGATCTTCTGTACGAAGTACAACCCCGCCGATATCCAGGACGATTGCATTAATCGTCATTTTAGTATTTCCTCTTTTGAGAAAGACCGGTGATATGTCAGGCTGTCCAGAATGTTTTTATCAGCCTGATCTAATTCATTCAAAATAAGGTTCTTGAGTAATAGCCCAACACCTGGCCCGAGCATAAAGCCTTGACCGCACATCCCAACTGCCAACAAAAAGCCTTCCAAGCCATCTACACGTCCGATAATGGGTGATCCATCTGGGGTCATTGGGTAAGTGCCACGCCAGGCGCGTCTCACGCGAATGTGTTTGAGAACTGGCATGAGTTCAATCAAACGCCGGGAGGCTTTTGGCAAAAAATCGCTGGAGGCGATTGTATGAGACCCAAGAATTTGTGGGTCGGGTGTCATACAAAAAATAATTTTTCCAGTGGGATGTTGATAAAAATAAAAATTTTCTGACCCAGGACGGGCACGCATATCCACAACCATGGGATGAAACATCCTCTTTATGGGTTCTGTTATGGCTGCTTCATGGGAATCGGGTTCAACCTGAACTTCCAACCCAAGGTTGGCGGAAAGCTCTTTTGCCCATCCACCGGAAGCGTTGATAACCCATTGCGAATAATATTCACCGCAATTTGTTTTTACGCCTGTAACCCGGTCGCCTTTGGTCAAAAAATCCTTTACGGTTTCGTTGAAATGAAAGCATGCCCCCGCTTGAACAGCGCGCTTATGAAAAGCAAAGGCTGCTCTTAAAGGGGAAGCACTGCCATCACCCGGCGAGTAGGTTCCGCCAAGCAGGTCGCTCGGATTAAGGTGTGGAATCAACTTGATTAATTCGTCGTGGTGCAGCCAGGAAATGTTGAGGTTTTGCTCTTGCTGCCAGGGTACTAAGTCTTTTAGCAGACGAGCAGTCTCTTCGTTATAAGCCACAAAGGAGTATCCGCCCTGGTGCCATTCAATATCATCACCATGACGTTCCTGCCAGGTAGAAAAAACCTCAAGGCTGCGTTTACTCAAGTTGATCTTTGCCAGATCAGAATGGGTGGCTCTAATCCCTCCAATTGCATGCTTGTTTGAATATTGCCCTGCGCTGGGCAAACGATCGATGACAAGCACATCCAACCCTGCATCTGCCAAGAAATATGCAGTAGGTGATCCTACTGAGCCAGAGCCAATGATGATAATATCGAAATAGGTGCGTTGCTCTCCAAAACTCATCATTTAGTCCTCTTGAAAATTCTTAGCGAGAATTTCCAATGGCGTTTCAATAAATACTGGACGTTGGATAGGTTCCGTGATCTCGTCCATTTGAATCCCTTCTTCCCGGAATATTTTTTTAATCAGCTGGAGGCAGGTTTTCCCACCACATGAACCCATCGTTGCTTTGGTGGCTGCTTTAATTTGATTAATGTCACGCACACCTTCACGGATTAAGGTGCGAATTGTTTCAGCAGATATATGTTCGCAGCGGCAAACGATGGCGTCTTGCTCTGTAGTTTCAAGGAAGAGATCTGTTTCATTTGTAGGTGTTGACCAGCCGGCGTTTAGCTGGATGCCAGTAACCTTTGTGGCTATCTCAGCCGGTACCTGCACTTGAACAATTCGTGTGCTGGAAAGTTGACGCAGTGTTCGCACCCGCGTGACCGGGTATTCGCCCAGAGGATTACCATCGATGTCAGTGAGGGGGACTCGGTCGCCTGCGTAGATATAATCTTCAGAGAATTCAAGCGGAAGCGAGACCAGGGCTTGATCGGGGTCTTTGCGAAAGTCTACCACAGTGATCGCCAACCCGGGGCAGATTGCTACACAACGTTCACAAGCGATGCAGGTTTTATCATCCGGGGCAGAGAAACTTGGCAGCCCGCGAATATCCTGGCTGCCGATAATAATCAACCCGTAGGGGCACACGCTCGTACAGGGGTCACAGGGTATCTCCTGGCGACAGTGTAAGACAGGAAAGACTTGCTCTGCTCGCATCCCTTCATCGATGGCTTGAACCTCTCCGGGGTGTGATTTTAGGATCGCTTCAAAATCTCGCCATGCGTTTGGAATGGGTGGGATGTCCACACCGAGATATTGGGCAATTTCTAATCCTGTGATTTTTCCAGAAAACATTGCCGATGAAGCTTCAGCGATTTCTTTTTCATCGCCCGCTGAAAAATTCGGCAAACCCACTTCATTCGCTTTTTGAATGAACTCATCCACTGGGTTAAGCCCAACTGCGATCAATATGCAATCACAGGGGAGTGTTTGCTCTGTGCCAGAAATGGGCTGGAAGGCATCATCCACCTGGGCAATGATTGCTTGCTGGACGTGGTCTTTCCCTTTTGCTTCCAGGATCGTATGAGAAGTGAGGATGGGGACATTAAACCTGGCCAATTTGTCCTCATGGACTTTGTAACCCCCACACTTCGGCATGGCTTCAACTAAGGCAACCACGTTGATACCTGCCTGAAGCGCATGGTACCCGGCAATCAGGCCAACATTTCCACCACCAATAATCAACAGGTGGTCTGCAGGTTTAATTAAATCACGGTTGACCAGCGTTTGGAAGGCGCCGGCACCGTAAATGCCGGGCAGAGTATTGCCTTTAAACGGCAGGCTGCGCTCTCTGGCGCCTGTCGCCACCAGAAGGACGTCAGGTTTGACCAACAGGTACTCATCGAGGTCAACCCGCCATAACCCGACAGTCTTGTCCTCATAAATCGCAAGCGCTGACGTTTCCAACCAAACATCTAAAGATTCCAGTGCATGCACCTGATCTGCCAGCTTTGAGGCAATATCAATGCCCCTTGTGCCCGCATAAACTGCTTCGGTAGAACCAAAGAAGCGATGGGTTTGTAATACAAGCTTACCGCCCAGATGAGATTTATCATCCACCAAAAGTGTTTTCACACCCAAACGTCCCAGTTCAATTGCTGCGGATAAACCTGCTGGACCGCCGCCAATGATCAATACGGGTATTTTGGTAACCGCGGTTGGTTGCCTATCGGCACTGATAATCTCATTGTCTAATAACCGCGAAATATCAGGCAAACCGTCTAAGGGCATCACGTGAATGCCAGGTTGTACCTTTGTCATGCATGATTTAATCGGTTTTCCATCGACAAGGACCATGCACTGTGAGCACTGTCCGTTGGCACAAAACAACCCCTGGGGTGCACCATCAGTGGGGTGATGCCCGAAAATGTCTATACCGTTGGCAATTAGGGCTGATGCGATGGTTTCCCCAGTTTTGGCTTGAAGTGTTTTATCAACCCATTGAAACTCGATCATTTCTTTAGGTGAAACAGATAAAATGGGATGCTGTTTAATTCGATTTTGTGGCATGGGGTTGGGATTCATCCTGTATGTTTTTACTGGTGTAGTCGCAATCCGTTCGATGTCAGCCTAAGTATACCGAGGTTTCAAAGGTTTTGTACGGTCATTAATCCTCTCTGAAAGGTAACATCAATCATCAAATAGATTATTTAATTGACGGCCATTTGGTCAAAAATTAAGGATTACCCCGATCGTTATGCTGAATTCATTTTCTTTGCTTTTGATATTGTAAATTGGCGCCCATCCAGGGCTTACCCATACGGTGGCGATCGCTGACTTTTAGATTGCCAAATCTATGCATTATTTCAATTAAGAGCGTTGAAATAGTTTTCCATTCGAGTGCGTCGAAAGCCAGCCCCAACTTCGAGGAGAATTCACCCGTCCATTGCCATTCCAGGCGATACTTATCGGCTTTAACCCAGTAACCACGCTTTTCCCACGCTGCCACGGATTGATCAATCCCATCAGAAATTTCTCGAAGAGCCAGGATAATAAACGCCACCATATCGACTGTATCAGCATCCGGTTCTGTTTGGCGCATGAAATTTCGGATGGTTATCACAATCGCTTTGCTCAATTGTTCGCGTTCTTTTCCTGGTGTGAACGTTTTGATAATTTGGGTCATTAACGATGCTCCTATGATTGGTTTTGATGAATCCACGACGCCTGATTATACTCGAACATTAACGAGATTCTTACAGCTTAATACCATCCTCATATTGACGATAAAATGCCTCTCGCGTATAATTCCTCTGCATTTTTGAAGGGGAAGTGCTGGAATTGGCAGACAGGCGTGACTTAGGATCACGTGCGGAAACGCGTGAGAGTTCGAGCCTCTCCTTCCCCATGCCTGGACGATTTTTAATTTAAAGGACCTAACATTGAATATTGAAAAAATAATCCAAGAGGATCGACAAGCCAAACTCACGGTTGAATATACACCGGAAGAATTTAATGGATTTAAACATAGGGCAGCAAAGAGACTCGCAAAAAGAGCGAAAATTCCAGGCTTCAGACCTGGGAAAGCGCCGTTTCAGGTGATTGTTAACCATTACGGCGAAGAGGTGATCGTACAGGAAGCCATTGATTTATTAATTGATACAGACTACCCCGAAATTTTAAATCAGGCAGAAATTGAACCTTCTGGCTCTGGGAACCTGGAAACGCTGGAAAGCCTTGATCCGCCGAAATTTATTTTGATGGTTCCATTAAAACCTGAAATAGAATTGGGCGATTATCGGGAAATTCGTAAGGATTATGCGCCGGAGGCATTCAACACCTCCGATGTTGATGACTATATTATGAGCCTCAGGCGAAACTCTGCCACAATCGTGCCTGCTGATCACCCTGCAGAGGTTGGTGACTTGGTTTATTTTAACTTGAGCGGCGAATTTCTAAACCCGGGTGAGGACGATGACGCTTCCATCACCGATAAAACACCCCAACAGGCAGTTGTTTCTGCTGAAGATGAAATCCCTGACCGCGAATGGCCGTATCCGGGTTTCAGCCGGCAATTATTGGGTGTCAATGAAAACGACACAAAAGAAATTCAGTATACCTATCCTGATGACTATGAAGATGAGGAATATCAAGGCAAGACAGCCATCTTTACCGTTGAAGTGCAGTCAGTAAAGGTGTTAGAACTGCCCGAACTCGACGAAAATTTCGTACAATCTTTGGGTGAATTTGAATCGCCAGAGGATTTTAGAGAAAAATTAGAAGCACAAATGCTCGAGAAGCATGAATCCGATTACGAACAGAATTATATCAATGATCTCTTAACAGAAATTATTGAAAAAGCAAACTTGAACTATCCACCGCAGATGTTAGAGCATGAGCAGGAGCATATTCTGGCTGATATCAAGAGCCGGCTTGAAGATCAGAATATGGATTTTGAAACCTACTTGAAGTTAAGGGATTCGGATGAAGATGCCTTCATTGAAGAAGAAATTGTTCCAACCGCCCAACAGAGACTTGAGCGATCTCTGGTTGTGGATGCCCTGATTGAAACAGAAGGGTTGAAACTGGATAAGGAATTGCTCAATGAACAGGTTAGTAACGTCTTGAATGAGATCATTCGCTCTGGCAGGATTGAAGAAGTGCAAAAACAGATGGGTCAAGACGATTTTTCCCGTATGGTCAGTATGGAAGGTGTTTCTCGAACCATGGACGTTTTGTTGAAAGAACGCTTGAAATTGATCGGCACCGGGCAGCCTATTCCAGAAGACGATGAGACTAAAGAAGATGCAAGCATCGGTGATGTGGAAGTGAAAACCGACATTTCTGAGGCAGTGGCTGACCTTAGTCTGGCATCCACCGAAAAACAACAGGACGAAACAGTTGAGATGGTTGAATCTGGCGCTGACGGATCTCTCAAAGAGGCATTAACTGAAGATGATCCTTCCACTGCCGATGAAGCTGAACAGCCTGGATCAGATGATGAACTTCAACAAAAGGCTGATACTGAAGCACAAGACTAAGTGCGTATTGAATTAGATTAAAAAGAGAAGGTGAATATGTTTACAAATGATATCTCATCCCTGATACCGATGGTCGTTGAATCCTCGGGTGCTGGCGAACGAGCATACGATATTTATTCATTACTTTTGAAAAACCGGATTGTCTTTTTAGGGACAGCTATCAACGATCAGGTGGCCAACCTGGTTGTGGCGCAATTGCTTTATCTAAGCCGGGAAGATCCTGAAAGCAGCATTCAAATGTATATCAATTCGCCTGGCGGTCAGGTCTATGCTGGCATGGCTATTTATGACACCATGCGAATGATCCCAAATAAGATCAGCACTGTTGCTGTTGGCGTCGCAGCCAGCTTTGGAACCGTGCTTTTGGCAGCTGGCTCGAAGGGGCAAAGATACGCTTTACCTCATGCGACCATTCACATGCATCAGCCACTGGGTGGTGCTCAGGGGCAAGCATCTGATATTGAGATCCAGGCCAAGGAAATTTTGCGTCTGAAAGAACGCATCAATGTCATCCTGGCAGAAGCCACGGGTCAGACAGAAGAAGCAATTATTCGCGATACAGAACGCGACTTCTACATGAGTGCCGAGCAGGCTGTTGAATATGGACTTGTTGACAAAGTTCTTGCCCCGCCAGAAAAATAGTTCATCACCACAGATTGAAAAATGCCGGAAAGTGCCATCGCCTTCCGGCATTTTTTCAGAGGATTTCACATGATTTCAGAACACCTGCAGAATATCAAGGGGTTGATTATTGACATGGATGGCGTCCTTTGGCACGATACACAACCCATTGGCGATCTGCCAGCTATATTTG
>JAAYKH010000002.1 GCA_012522475.1 Chloroflexota bacterium
AAGTCAACAACAGTTGCATTTCCGTGGCTATCCTCTATACGTGAATAGACATAGATCTCTTCCACGGGTACCGGGAAGCCCTCAATAAGGCTCGAGAAATCAAAGCTCCATGTCTCTGTATCACCAACAGTAATTGTGGTGCGGATCCAATCTTCTATAAACATGCCAGGTGAACCAGGTATGTTCCCCCTTGCAAATACTGAAAGAGACACCTGTTTGCCCTGATCGGCTGTGCCGCTGACCGTGTTGGTATGAAAATTACTCCCGTTGATTCCCAGGTTTTCAACCGTGTACTCAAGCGCAGTGGTGCTGCCTAAGGTATACATTTTAAGCTCTGTGCCGCCATGTATAACATTCTCGCCAAGCGTGACATCCACCATGCCATCATCATCGGCGGTAACGGTTTCTGGCCCAGAGCCATCAATCTCTAAAAATACGTCTGCATTTTCTGGCCAGCCATAAGAAACGATTCTACCAGTCTGCGGATAGACAGTTATTGTTCGGTTGGGCTCAACGTGGTAATGGTAATCGCTTCTTGTAGAAGCGATTGTTGAATTTCCTTGCGCATCTTTTACCTCTGCGGAAATTGAAACCTCATTCACATCCGGTTTCCCAAAGACCAAATCTGTGAAATCTGCACTCCAATTTTCTTCTGAGTCACCAAGCTCAATGGTCGGCCAGATGCAATTAAGCGCATATGGTGGACCGTTTCCACTTTTTGCACAAATCGTTAACTGCACGGTTTTACCAGCTTCGGCTTTGCCGCTGACCGTATTATTTGAAATGTTAAGCTCCGTTATTTCTATGATCTCAACAATATGCTTAAGGTGTTGACTGCCAAATAGGGTGGATAACTCAATTTCATCGCCAGCCTGTATATCGTAAGTAAGGGTAACATCCACAACGCCATAATTGCTTGCTTGTACAGTCTGTACACGCGACTTATTAATCTTTATAGCCACCTGCGAATTTCTTGGCCAGCCAGGGGAATAAATAGTGTTTTTTTGCGGATTAACGCGCATGTAAAAATCAGGAAAGGCGTTTGGTTGTGAACTAAACTCCCCGTCTATATGTTCCACTTGGCCCGGAGCTGCTTTTGCCTCTCCGGGTAGTAAAGCGAGAAAGGCAAGCATAAAAATGCTCACGAAAAACAAAGTAAAAAAACTGCGCAGTTTGACCTGCTTGTCATTTTTCATCACGGTAACCTCCTTATTTGTTAAAAATAGGGTCTATCAGTTTCTTCAAACGTTACCTGTCAGCGACATCTTATTAAACACAACCTCCTTTTCGTAGAAAGTTAAATTAAACAGAACCTCGACATCAAGGCATTTAGTACAACACCATAACGTGTAATTTAACATCTGTTAGGAGAGGGTGGAACGGTCGTTTTGAGGCTTTCATGTTTTTCCCTCACAGAAGTAGGTATCAGAGGTGAACATACGGCCATTGATAAATACGTGAAGTGAAAAAGCCCGTACTATAGATTAATTTTAAATGATTTGAAATAATTATAACAGTAATTTATAATTTATGTAAAACTATTTCGAAAAACATATTGCCCAACCGGCGAATTAATCGGGTATTTCCCTCCTTATAGTAGAATAGATTTTCTATGAACACACGCTATCCGAAGCAAATCGTCGCCAAAGCTGACGGCTCGCACCAGCAAGCCGCACAGGACCTACTTTAAAATACCCTAGCAGATTACCAGGCCTTGGAAGCGCAGCAGGTACATACCCCGGCAGCAGCAGGTGGCTGTGGCGCAGATGCTTGCCTAGCTCGTAAGCCCGGCCAATTTCTGGCGTGCGCGGCTGAAAACTCCTCAAAAAGTGGAACTCATACAGACTTTGCGGACAAGTTTCGCTGCCAACGGATTGTGACCATGCTCGACCGCCTTAGGATCGCTTTGCGGAAACTAAGTTGCTCGCAGACTCTCATGTCGAAAAGTTGTTCACCACACGTGAGTAAATTGATATTTTAGCATTGCGTGAAAGACTTGAAGGAAAAATCTTTCAGTTGTGGAGTGCCAGAGCATCAAAGAATGATGGTCTTGTCAAAACAGCTTTGATACTTTAAGAAGGAAGGAGGAAGGACCCTTAGGCAATATTATCTTTTGTCAAGACAGGGACAATGGCGATCAATAAGCCCTTCGATTGCAACCTTGTGATGGGTGCAAACTGATGACGTTAATCTTGGAAACTCCCATTTGCATTGAAAAATCAGCACTCGCTATAGCCACAACTATAACACTTCCGACATCCCTCTTCATTGACCAGAGAGGCATGACCACATTCAGGGCAAAGTTCATTAATCACACGCGGCGTCTGCTCTTCATCTGAAGCAATATCCGATAATGGCAGGGTTGGCTCGTTGAGCATCGGGTCTTCAAGGCTGTCTTTGTCCTGGTCTTGGTAGCGGTTGTACAGGTACTCATCTAATGCTTTGGCGATTCCATCGGGCAAAGAGCGAATGCGGTTGGCACCAAAGCCGAGCGACCGACCGCCACCAATCCCGGAAAGCTGGTCTATGATGGCTTTCAGGCGTTTACGGGGTTCAATCGGGGATGCAATTCGCAGGATGTACGAAATTAAGCGACCAATTGCTTCTGAATGGGCCGCGGTTTCTGTGCCGGCTTTGGCCGTATTAATAAACACTTCGAAGGGTTGCTCACCACCGTTTTCATTGATGGTGACGTAAGTCTTCCCCAAGGGTGTTTCAATTGTATTTGTGTAGCCCCTTAATGAGCGCAGTCGAGGTTTGACAGTGTCATGCCAGATGGGTATTTGCTGGGCGGGACCTGCTTGATCTGATTGTTTAACCCTGGCAGTGCTATTGGTTTCCAGAACGACTTGTTCTCTTGAACCTGTGACGTACACGGTGATGCCTTTGCACCCCAGCTCCCAGGCGAGCAAGTAGGCTTGTGCGACATCCTCTGTGGTTGCGGAGGAAGGAAAGTTGATCGTCTTGCTCAGGCTGTTGTCAACAAAGGCCTGTAAGGCAGCTTGCATACGGACGTGCTCTTCAGCTGTGATGTCGCCTGAAACAACGTAGACATTCCTGATATGGGGTGGCAGGTCATCCACGCTCTGGCAGGAACCGGTCTCGAGGATTTCCTCGATGATGCATTCCCGGAATTCAGGGTCAAAATTTCCGGAATCGAGTTCTGTTTGAAATTTTGGACTGATGTAATTTAATTTGACATTCTTGCCGTTGTCATTGAAATGTCGCACATAAGCTAGGGCAAATACGGGTTCACAGCCATATCCCTCACAGCCTGCAACAGTGGCAATTGTCCCGGTTGGAGCGATTGTGGTTTGGGCAGCATTGCGGATACCGTGGTTTCGTATCCCTGTGACCACGGTTTCCCAGTTGATTTCTGGCCGATGATAGTCATTTTCGTAAGGTTCAATCGGTTGAGGCGGCGTCCAGCGCATGTCTTCAGGATCATACAGGCTGCCCTTGATGGCTGGAAAGCTGCCTCTTTGTTTGGCTAATTCAATACTGGTCAGCATGCTATGAAAACGAATAAACTCCATCACCTGGGCGGAAAACTCCTGCCCTTCTTTACTGCCATAACGGATTTGAACATGGTAAAGCAAATCGCTCAGGCCCATGATGCCCAAGCCAATGCGGCGGGCTTTCAATGCCGCTTCTTTGAGCTGAGGCACAGCGGGCACATAGGCGTTGGCATCGACAACATTATCCAGAAAAATGGTGGCTGTTTCAACGGTCTTTTGAAGTGCGCCCCAATCGAGGGTATGATCCGGACCCAAATGCTCTGCAAGGTTGATGGATGCCAGGCAGCAATTTTCGTAGGGGCCCAACCATTGCTCGCCACAGGGATTGGTGGATTCCAGGTTGTAAAGATGAGGGACAGGGTTTTCCCGATTAGCCGCATCGATAAAAAGCAAGCCAGGCTCACCATTATGATGGGCCTGAGAAACGATTTTGTCGAAGAGGTCGCGCGCCCGGATGGTCTTGTGGATTTTTGTTGGGATATTTTTTGCAATGGCATCGCTCAAGTCGCCGTTGAAACTTTGATACTCCGAAGAAGTTTCATCTGGAAAGCGCAGTTCCCAATCGAGATCCGCTTGGACTGCTTTCATAAATGCATCGGTGATACCAACAGAGGTATTAAAATTGGTAATGGCATTTTCATTGGTTTTACAGGTGACGAACTCTTCGATATCTGGATGATCCACGCGCAGGGTGCCCATATTAGCACCGCGCCGGGTGCCTCCCTGAGCAATTTCGCCAAAGGCCTGGTCGTAGACCCGTAAGAAACCAATCGGACCTGTTGCTTCGCCAGCAGAAGATTTTACCTGTGAGCCAGAAGGGCGCAGCCTGGAAAAACTGAAACCGTTCCCCCCCCCTGTTTGTTGAATCAGGGCTGCATTTCTTAACGTGGAGAAGATTCCATCATCTTGCCGCCCCATGTCGTCGGAGATGGGAAGGACAAAACATGCCGCCAATTGACCGAGGGGTGTGCCCGCTCCGGTAAATGTGGGTGAGTTGGGAAAGAACTTTTTTTCGGCCAGCAATCGATAAAAAGCATGCGCACGAGCATCCACATCGGCCATATTTTCAGATTCAATCTTAGCCACATGGTAAGCAACACGCCAAAACATTTCTTCGACGGTTTCAATTGGTGAGCCATTTTCACCTTTACGCAGATATCGCCGGATAAGCACCTGGCGTGCATTTTCACTCAACTCTACCCCTGGTAAATTTTTGGGTAAGGGAGGGGTCGGTAAAAGATCTTTTGATTGCGACCGGGCGCTATCTGTCATGTCGTAATCTCCTTGCTTAATGATGCTGTTAAAAATCGTCGGATAACAAACGATCAATTTCAGAACGAATGTCATTAAGGTCATCCAGCTGCAAATAAACAATGGCGTATCGAATATATGCAATGTAATCCAATTCTTTCAAGCCCTGGATGACTAAATCACCTACAATGCGAGAGGGGATTTCAGCTTTCCCCATGCGTTGAAGTTCGGCTTCAATTTCCCCGGTAAGACGTTCAATATTGGCAGCAGAAACCGGTCGTTTGCCGCAGGCAATGCGAATGCCATGATTTAATTTATCGCGATCAAAGGCTTCGCGTGTACCATCCTTCTTAACCAACAAGGGTGTTCCCAGGATGGGGCGTTCCAACGTGGAGAATCTTTCACCACAGTTCAGACACTCCCTTCTACGCCGGATTCCACCGGGAGCATTTTTGGTGGTGTCGATAACTTTTGAGTCATGATATTGACAAAAAGGGCAATGCATACGAGGCTCTTTTCCTGTGAGAAACAGACTGTGACAATTTCACCCCCATAGATAGGGGTGTGATTTCCTTTACCCCCCACTTATTCGGGAGAAATTCAATTGTAGCACAAGACGAAATTTGTTCAAGCAAATCTTCGTGTATAAACCTTAAAAAATTCTCATATTAAACACTTTTTAACCATTCGAATTTGTAAAACTTATAGATTTTGAGATGAGTGTTATAAACCTAGCGATCAGGGCAATCGGCGTGAGTTTCCATGAACCCATTTTGGGTAAGACGAACTTTTTGCGGTTAATTAATGGAAAAACGCAGGCGGATCAACCTGCGTTTTCCATTGAAACCTTTTATTCAGGGGAGAGGAGTGGGTTAACCCTGAACGTTTACTGGTTTTACAGCCATCCTAAACAAACCAGGGGGTCCCTGGTATGCAACTTAAGCTGGCAATCTTATTAGTATCGTATTAAGGCACACGTGCTGTGCGATCCTGGTTGACCACACCAACACCGATTAATTTTGATTTCGTTTACGCAAAAAGGCCGGTACGTCTAAATCATCCGTGTTGATCCGTGTCGGGAATTCATAGGTTTCCGCATTCACACGAGGCGCCTCTTCTGTTGTTTCAACTTCTTTTTCGAGCAACGTGGGCAGTGGGCGCTGCTTCGAGGTATAGGTTTCTTTGGGTTCGATTCTTGAGAAAGTACTGCTTAAACTTTGTCCTTCAAACCCGGTGGCAATGAGCGTGATGCGCAGATTTTCTCCCATTCTTTCGTCAATGACAGCACCGAAAATCAGATTGACTTCCGGGTGAGCTGTGTCTTTAATCAGGGCAGCGGCCTGGTTAACTTCAGTAAGCTTGAGGTTTTCGCCGCCGGTTACGTTGAATAGAATGCCGCGCGCACCATCGATGGTGACATCCAATAATTGATTGGAGATCGCAATTTCAGCAGCTTTTTGAGCACGCTCTTCCCCGCTGGCTTCACCAACAGCCATGAGCGCTGCACCACCTTCTGACATAATCGTGCGCACATCTGCAAAGTCGAGGTTGATCAAGCCCGGGACGGTGATTAACTCCGAAATGCCCTGGATGCCCTGGCGGAGAACATCATCAGCAACTTTGAAAGCTTCTTGAAGGCTTGAGCGTTTGTCGACGATTTGCAGCAAACGGTCGTTGGGGATGATGATCAGGGTATCTGCGTGCTCTTTAAGAGCCATGGTGCCTTCTTCTGCTGATTTTGACCGATGTGTGCCCTCAAAAGTGAAGGGACGTGTGACCACACCAATGGTCAGGGCGCCAATTTCCTTGGCAATTTGGGCGACGACGGGCGCGCCACCGGTGCCTGTCCCACCGCCAAGGCCTGCGGTCACGAAAACCATATCGCTGCCTTTAAGGACTTCGTAAAGTTCTTCGGCGGATTCCTCGGCGGCGATGCGGCCAATGCGGGGATCACCGCCTGCACCAAGCCCGCGGGTGGATTTTTCACCAACACGCACGCGCACTTTGGCTTTTGAAAATTGCAGTGCCTGGGCATCTGTATTTACTGCGATGAATTCGATGCCGGACAAGCCTTCATCAAGCATCCTGTTGACGGCATTGCAACCGCCCCCACCGATGCCGACGACTTTTATTCTTGCAAATGATTCAGGTTGTAAACTTTTATCCATGATTTGCTCCTCTTCTTTTATAAAGTTCAACAAAGATTTCAGACTAAACTCAGGGCAGCAAACGCCTGAGGAGATCCTTAAATTTCACCGACCATTCACCGGTGTGCTTTGGTCGGCGCCGGTCAGAGTACTGATTTGATTGGGCAATCAGTAAGGCCCATTCCAACAAACCCACGCTGGTTGAAAATGCCGGTGAGTCTAATTGGTCTGTAAGGCCAACTAGGTTTTGAGGTTGGGCGGTTCGCGCAGGCAAACCCATGACTTGTGAAGCAAGTTGACGTGCACCGGGCAGAAGGCTCGACCCACCGGTCAGCACCACGCCGGCCGGTAAGAGTCCGTCGTAACCAGATCGACGAATCTCTTGTAATACAAGGTAAAAAATTTCCTCCATACGAGCCTGGATGATCTCTGCTAATTCCACCCGGTTAATTCGATCGGGTAAATCGCCGCCGAAACTTCGGATGGTGAATTGCTCTTCGGGGTTAAGGGCCTCTTTTAACGTATGCCCAAATTTCAATTTAATTTCTTCAGCCTGGCTGATCGGTAGACGCAACATATAGCCAATATCGGAGGTGACGTGATCTCCACCAACGGCCAACACCATGGTGTGCCAGACATCACCATCGATGTAAATGGCCATATCAGTTGTTCCTCCGCCAATATCAATCACGGCGACTCCCATGTGGCGTTCAGTTTCGGTGAGGACGACTTCACCAGAAGCAAGGGGGTTGAGGACGAATTGTGAGACCTCGATACCCGAGGCTGCAACACACTGGCGCAGGTTTTCCATAGTTGAAGAAGAAGCGGTGATGATATGGGCTTCTACTTCCAGGCGGTAACCATGCATTCCCACCGGGGTTCGAATGCCATCTTGTCCATCAATGATGAAACTGCGTTGAATGACGTGCACGATCTCTCGGTTGTGCGGGATGGCAACGGCCTGAGCTGCATCCAGGGCGCGATCAATGTCATCCAGATCGACGACACCACCAGAGATACCCACAACACCGCGGCTATTGACAGCAGACACATGAGAACCCGCCAAGCTGACCAAAGCCGCATTAATCTCAAAGCCCGAAGTTCGTTCGGCTTTTTCAACAGAGTGTTGAACTGCAAGCGAAGCCGCGTTCAGATCGACAACCACGCCTTTACGCAGCCCCTGGGAAGGTTCAATACCCACCCCGAGGATGCGGAGATCGCTTTCATTTTCAACCCGGGCCACCAGGGTGCAAATTTTACTTGTTCCGATGTCGATTCCGACAATAATTGGTTCGTCCATGCTTATTGCTCCATTCGATAATAAGGGGCATGAATAAATTCAAGGCTGATCAAAGCCGGGGTAATATTTTGTTGATTGAGAACAGTCAAAATCTCCTGGTATTCGATAAGCTTTGTATCAATATTGGCTGTTTCCTGGCCAAAATAAACCAACCAACCGTTCGGATCCTGCCATCCCAGCCCAAACTGCGAATCGTATTGCAGCTGACTGCCTTCGGGCATAAATTTTGTAATGGATAAAACTGCTGCGACAAATTCTGGTGTTGTGCGGGGGATGACGTTTTCCATTAGGGGGCTGATCTCACCCATTTCGACATCAATCTCCTGATGTGGAACCGTGGGCGCAGATGGTGGATCTCCCACTGCAACGACTCGTTGGGGGACGTCTTCCTCTCCGAAAACGGGGAAGAGTACACCTTCAGCGTCAATCCATTGCGAAGAACCTTCTTGTTCCCAGAGGATTATCGGCTCGCGCTCTTCAACCTGGATGGTGACTTTGGCAGGGAGTTTGATGGAAACTTGCGCGTTTTTAATGCCCGGCAAGCTGGCCTCAACTTTGTCTTTGACCACATCGGGTTCAATTGTGATAATTGACTTGTCAACCAGATCTAATTGTGCAAGGACAACCTCCGGACTCAACCGTTGAGCTCCTTTGAGGTTGATGGTGCTGATTCGAAATGTGCCCAGGCTGGAAAAACTGATTACAACTGTTAACGCAAACAGAAAAACAGCTCCAGAAAAGAGGCGCCAACCCAATTGCAACCTTGGCAAAGCTGGCAACTGGAATTCTGCCACCTTCTTTTTGATGGGGACATAAGTGGCGTGTTTCTTCCGGGTAACCACCGGGGTAGGGGTGTTCGCCCTGCGTGGAACCGTTACATTGCGGGCCTTCGGCTTGCGCGTGACACTGCTCCCAAGGGGAGCACTGGGTTGCTTTTTACGCTTTTGTTGCCTACGGGCCCGAACCTGTTCAGCCCGGCTCATTTCGCCCTGGTTACGGTTGGCCATACTAGCTCCGGTACTCTCTTTCAATTCCGTCTTGCTGCATTTTTCGTTCAAATGCCAGATCAATCAGTTTTTCGATCAGCGCTGCATAGGATAAGCCCGATGCTTCCCAAAGTTTTGGAAACATGCTGATTTGTGTGAAGCCCGGGATGGTGTTGATTTCACTGAGGTAAACTGCCATGGTTTCTCGATCAATTAAAAAATCTACCCTACCCATACCAGCGCAGTCTGTCGCTCGGTAGGCTTTTATGGCCAATTCTTGGATTTCTTCGATGACATTTTGCGGTAGATTGGCCGTGAGTAAGAGCTCAGCGGTATCGTTTATGTATTTTTCAGCGTAGGTGTAAAATTCATCTTTAGGAACGACCTCACCGGGTATTGATGCACTTGGGTTTTCATTGCCCAATACACTGACCTCAATTTCACGCGGTTTTTTGAGCCCTTTTTCTACGAGGACACGGCGATCGTAGCGAGCTGCCTTCAACAATCCATCGACCAGATCATCCCGATGATTACACTTGCTGATGCCAACGGATGAACCTAAGTTTGCCGGTTTCGTGAAAAGTGGATAACCTGCAATGGTTTCTGCAGCTTGGATGCAGGCCTCCAGATCAGCATCAAGTTCTGAACGGGTAAAGACCTGATAGGGGAGGACTGGCAGGTGATGCGCAGACATAATATCTTTCCAGAGGGCCTTATCCATGCATACGGCTGAGCCAAGCACTCCGGCGCCTACATAGGCGATATTTGCTAATTCAAAAAGACCTTGGATTGTGCCGTCTTCGCTGAAGGAACCGTGCATGACAGGGAAGATGACATCCAGCGAAGAATACAGGGTCAACTTATCGTCAATTTCGACATAAATGCCAGGGTTCTTTGGCATCGGAAGGAAATAAGCAGGCTTCAAGCCAGAATAATCCTCACTTTTTAGTCGCTGCCATAAATTCTCTCCGACCAACCATAACCCTTTGCGGGTAATCCCAATCTCAATCACATCATATTTGTTGGTGTCGATCACCGAAAGCACTGAACGCGCTGACATCAGAGAAACTTCATGCTCTCCGGAACGCCCACCATAAATAATGCCTAATTTCAATTTATTGTTCATTAATTAAAATCACCTAAAAGTTCGATTTCGGGTTGTAAATGAACCCCGAACTGATCTTCAACAGTTTTTTGCATAAGCACAATCAACTGATAAATGTCTTGAGCTGTGGCGCCTTCCATGTTAACGATAAAATTTGCATGGATGGGGCTGATAATCGCCCGACCAATGCGATGACCTTTTAATCCAGCCGCTTCGATCAACCTTCCGGCCGAATCACCAGCGGGGTTTTTGAATGTAGAACCCATTGATGCGCCGGGCGGCTGTGTTTCTTTCCGATGCGCCTGATAAGCATCGATTTTTTCCCAGGCTTCGTCACGACTCGTGCGGACGGCTTTAAAAGTTGCCGAGAGAATTATTGCAGGAACCTTTTCGCGTTTAAGCACGCTCGTTCGGTACTGGTAAGCAAATTTTTCAACCGGCCAAACGACCTCGCCCTCAGTTTTGTGCAAGATCTTTGCCATTTTTAAGCAACCCTTGATGCTTTTCCCATAAGCACCGGCATTACCATACACAGCGCCGCCCACTGTGCCTGGAATCGGTGCTGCCCACTCCATACCGCTTAAACCCCTCAGCGCCGATTGCCGGGCAACGGTTCCGAGATTTGCACCCGATTCTGCTTCGATAGACGGTGTCTCGGACTCGGAGTCAAATTTCAGGTTCTGGGCCCGGTTATACACGATGACTGCGCCTATGCCTTTGTCGCTGACAAGGACATTTGAACCACTCCCCAGGATGATAAACGGCATTGAGAGACGCCAAAGGGTTTGAATACAGTTAGAAAGTTCCTCCGCTGTATGGGCGGGGATTAACGCAATGGCAGACCCACCAATCCTGGCGGTGGTGAAATCAGCCATGCTTATATTCTCATGCAGTTTGTCTCCGAAAGCTGCCCTTAGTTCATCCATTGGGTAAGGTTTCATGGGTTCACTTCCTGACGATCGGTTTCGCGACGTTGCAAACGCTGTAAAAGCATCTGGCTGAGTTTAATAGCATCGCCAGCTGAAAAGACGATCACCACATCGCCCGGCAAAAGGTTTTTGATCAGGCTTTCTGCGGCAAAGTCGAAGGTTGAGGCATAGACGGCTTTTTTAACAGGGAAAGCCTGGACAAATTGCTCGGCAGATTGTCCGGGGTCAACTTCTCTGGCAGCAAAGATTTTTAGAATCATTACTTTATCAGCCAGAGCAAGGGCATCGATAAAGCGGTCTGCCAAAGCTTGCGTCCGGGAGAAAGTATGTGGCTGCCATACAGCCCAAACCCGATGTTCTGGATAGCGAGAATGAGCTGCTTCAAGCGTCGCGGCAATTTCAGAGGGATGATGGCCATAATCATTGATGATGGTGACGCCGTCGACCTGCCCGACCACTTCGAACCTCCTATCGGCACCGGTGAACGCTTGGATTGCCTGGCGTGCAGCATCAAGGGACAACCCTAATTGATGAACCACAGCCAGCGCCCCGGTTGCATTGAGAACATTGTGATGTCCCGGCACGTGAAGGTTGATGGTGCCGAGGTTGACCTTCTTGCGAATGGGATTGTGGAAGATCAGTTCGAATTGAGGATAACCTTCAACAGTCGTGATTTCTTCTGCAGAATACTGCACGTTGGCCCCTGTGCCATAGGTAAGCGATTTTTCCCTCAGACTGGGCAGCTCTGATAGAAGAGACCGGATACCGGGATCATCAAGGCACAGTAAAAGTTTGCCATCAGGTTGTATACAACGTGTGAAGGCTTTAAACGCCTCATGATATTCGGCAGCTGTTGGGAAAAAATCGGCATGCTCATGCTCAATATTGGTGATAATGGCCATCTTTGGGGCCAGGCCGAGGAACATATGATCATATTCATCGGCTTCGATCACAAAATAGGATCCCGTTCCCGCATGGGCATTGCCGCCAAGCTGGCTGACGATTCCACCAGAAATATAACTGGGATCGAGCTCCATTTGATACAAAATCCAGGCCAGCATAGCTGTGGTGGTTGTTTTCCCGTGGGTGCCTGCCACAGCCAGGGTGTGTTTTCCGGCAGTCAATTCACCGAGGAACGCCTGACGTTTGATGACGGGAATTCCACCTGCTTGGGCAGCAACCACTTCCGGGTTATCATCGGGAATTGCCGAGGAACGGATCACCAGGTCTGCCCCTTCGATGTGCTGTGGCACATGACCGAGAAAAGTCTGGGCGCCCGCAGCCGTGATGGTCTCGAACAGGGCGGTACGCTCACGGTCGGAACCGCTGACCGTGAAGCCTTGTTCGAGCAGAATCAACGCAATCGCTGAAAGCCCTGCACCACCAATGCCGATGAAGTGTATATGTTTCATCAGATGAACACCACCAATACAAGAACAAAAGCTACCGCAACCGCAATGTAGGTCAGGGGCGGTTGCAGCCACTGTGGAGGCAATATCTCGATCAACCGGATGGCACTCTGACCTGCTTCTGTGATCGTATCCGGCGGGGTGATCCAATCGAAGGGATAGCCAGCCTCTTTCAGGTAATACCAGGCGGTGCCGAAGATCATATACCCGTTGACCCCGCCGATGACAAGCCCTAACAAAATATCCTCAAACCGGTCGCGTACAAATTTTCGGTTGTCGAGGTTGCGAGGTATTTTTGGCGATTGGTACGCAAAAAAGACCATGAGAATTAAAATGACGATTCTGACCCAAAACGCGGAGATTGGGGCCATGTTTTTTAGAAAGGGGATATAGGTTTCTAAAATAGTTACCAGAAATTGGGCAACGATCACGCCAGAAATTACTAAGACTTCTTTAGCCCAACCCCGCATGGCACCGATCATAGCGAACATGGCTACGTACATCCAGAAGAGCACAGAAAGGCTGATCATCCTGCTAAACCTCCATTGATCGTTCCAGCCAGATCGTGCATTAAATTAGCAATTTTGATCGCTGAATCCGTTGCAGCTAAGGCGGACATGGAATGGCGCATGCTGGCAAGTTTTTCGGGTTTGGCAATCAAAGCCATAATTTGATTGTATAATTTTTGTTCCAGGTCTTCATCACGCAGGATGACAGCTGAACCCCGTTCAGCCAGGTAATTGGCGTTAATATATTGATAGTGCCAGGCATGCGGATATGGCACAAGAATGGCAGGCAAGCCGAACAGGGGATATTCACCGAGGATGGATGCGCCAGCCCTGGAAACGATCAGATCAGGCGCCGCTAGGGCTGCGCCCATTTCATGCAGATAAGGGAAAGCCTGGTAGCGTTTCGCTTGCGCTTTAGAAAGGCTTTGCGCCTGGGAATCGACGACCTCCCAGTCGAGATGGCCGACAAGGTGAATGACCTGCATTTCTTCGAGGAGTTTGGGGAGGATCCCCATCACCGCCGTATTAATTGATCGGGCACCTTTACTGCCGCCAGCAATGGTCAGCGTGGGAAGATTGGGGTCAAAGTCGAAATAAGCCAGGGCTTTTTCGCGAGTCCACGTTCCTAATCCCGGGCGAACCGGATACCCGGTGACCGTCAATTTTGATGCATTCGGAAAATACTGACTCGAGGTTTCCGTCGTTAGAGCAATCCGATTAGCGAACCGGGCCAAGGCTTTAAGTGCCAGCCCGGGCTCTATGTCGGGAACATATAATACCGATGGCCTTCCGATTGCCGCCACAGCCATTGGAAAAGCGACAAATCCACCCGTGAAAAAGAGCACGTCCGGGTTAAATTGCTTGAGAATACGGCGCGAAGAGAAAACGCCTTTGAGTAACTTCCAAAGATTACCAGGAAGTTTACACAAGCCAACGCCGTGAACACCGGCGGTTGAAATGGTGGTAAAGGGAATGTTATGCCTGGTTACCAATGCTTCCTCCATACCGCCGTGTCCACCAACCCATAAGACGTGGTTCTTATCGAGCCCAAGGGCTTCAAAAACGGTTATGGCGGGGTACACTCCCCCGCCCGTCCCGCCTGCGCAGATCAACAACCGCACTGCGTGAACTCCTTTCTGATGGATTTTGATTTGATTTCGCCTTAGAAATATTCATAATGATGCCAAGTGAGGTCAGCGTGACGACCATGTTAGACCCGCCTGCGCTGATAAGCGGTAGGGCGTTGCCGATGTGGGGCATCAGACCCACCATCACGGCCATATTCATCAGCGCTTCCAGGCCAATCCAGGTGGTTAACCCAAAAGCCAGCAATGAGCCCAATTGATCGGGTGCTCTCTTAGCAATTACCAGGCCTCTCCAGATCAGCAAAAGAAATAAAATGACCAGGAACAAGCCGCCGATGATGCCGGTTTCTTCTGCAATAACAGCAAAGATACTATCGGTTGGGGGGAGGGGAAGCCCGGTAAATTTGGTATCTGCTTGGCCAAGCCCGACGCCAAACCAACCGCCCTTAATCACTGCTTCAAGGCTGCGCTGCATGTGATAACTGCTTTCGAGGGGATTGTTGAGGCCTGTCAGATAAGAACTCATCCGCTCGCGCCCGGTTGGGTAAAGATACATCACAGGCAAGCCGCCGATAATTGCGAGGATGATGATAATCAGGATTAATTTCCAATCGCACCCCGCTAGAAACAGGAGGACAACACCAAGAAATATCACGGTGATGGCTGCAGAGAGATCGGGTTGAAGCAAGATCAACATGGTGGTGACGCCAAGGATGATGCCCATGGGGATTAATGATGCCTGGATATCATTCAGTGATTCCCGGCGGTTATAAAGCCAGAAGGATAAATAAATAACAAGAACGGCTTTGGCCAGCTCGGAAGGTTGAATTGAACTCCCTAAGAGCATTCGGGTGGAATCAGGGGATCCTTTTTCGTTGACGATCAATGTCGCAATTAACAAGCCCAGTGTAAGGAGTCCCATCGGCACAAGCACTTTGTAAAAACGGTGATAATCAAAAAAGCTGGCTACGATTGCAATTCCAGACCCGAGGAGTATCCACAGCACCTGCCGGACGAAGATATGCGTAGGCGGTTTTCCCATTATCAGGACTGAAAAATCCCAGCTGGCAGAATAAACCATCAACACGCCATACACCAACAGCACGATCACAATTAACAGCATGGGCACATCAAAGGTCAGTTTGATGGAAGAAGCCTTGCCAGATTTATTTGTATTGGTTACAAAAGTTCCGTCACGCATTGTACAAATCGCTTTCCACGTTCTTCAAAGTCAATAAATTCATCGTAACTGGTACCGCCGGGCGAGAGTAAAACCACATCACCAGGCGACGCATAACCAGCAGCTATTTTCACAGCGTCTTTTAGCCTCTGACAGAGGTCGAGGGTGAAAGACTGCACCCCGGGCAGAGTTTCTTCAAGGGTGTTTTGGATCAATGTAGCGGCTTCACCAAAAAGAATCAGGTGGTCTACCTTTTGGTGAATCCATCCCGCCAAATCCTGCCAGGGTAAGTTTTTATCCCGTCCGCCAGCCAGCAAGATAATCGGTTGATTAAAGGACTGCAATGCAGCGATGGTTCGATCAGGCGAAGTAGCAATCGAATCGTTGTACCAGGCTGCGCCATTCCATTCTCGAACAAATTCCAGCCGGTGCGGAACACCGGTAAACCCAATAATGCCCTCATAAATGGCCTGCAGCGAAAATGAGGCGCCTGCGGAGATGGCAATGGCAGCCAGAACATTGGCAAGGTTGTGCGGGCCGAGTAAATTAATCTGTTCTGATCGGATGATTTTTGCGTGCTGGCCGTCTGCTTGGAGGTAGAGATTTCCGCGTTTGACGTAAGTGGCATCCTGATTGTCGTGGGGCGGATTGATACCAAATGTAATCTGTCGTCCTCTGACTTCGGGGTAGAGGTTACGAATATTTGGGTCATCCCGGTTCAACACGGTAAGATTTTGAGGGGATTGATGGGTCAGAATGTGTGCTTTCGCAGAGATATACTCTGCCATCGTACCGTGACGGTCTAAATGGTTGGGGGTGAGGTTCAGGACCGCAGCAATTTGCGGTGAACGAGTCATGATTTCCAGTTGGAAGCTGGAAAGTTCCATTATCGCAATGTCTTCGCTGTGCATTTCATCCAGGTCTTGAATCAATGGGTGGCCGATGTTGCCGCCGACCCAGGCCTTTCTACCCGGTTTTCTGAGGGAATAATGTCTTTCAGCAATTGCGCCAACCAGGGTTGTTGTCGTTGTTTTCCCGGATGAACCAGTAATTCCGATGACAGGGCAGGGCGCTTCTTCCAGGAAAATTTGTGAATCGTTCGAAAGGGGAATGTTTCGGCGCACTGCCTCTAAGATTAGCGGCAGGTTGAGGGGGACTCCCCCAGATACACACACAAGGTCTACGCCGGAGAGGATTTCAAGCGGATGACCTCCTGTTACCCAGGTGATATTATCGGAAACCAGGGATTTGTGAACATCTTTAAGCACATCATCAGTGCGCCTGTCGTTGAGGATCACCCGGGCCCCTTTGCCGACAAGATAGCGTGAAAGGGCCAGACCCTGGCGGGCTGCCCCAATCATCACAACTTGCATACCTTCCCATTGACGCATTATTTACTCCACAAATACCAGGGCAATGCCCAGCATCGCAAACACCAAGCTAATCAACCAGAAACGCTGAACAACCTGGGTTTCACTCCAGCCGAGTAATTCAAAATGGTGATGCAGCGGTGCCATCTTAAAGAAACGTTTACCCTTGGTGGCTTTAAAATACAGAACCTGGATCACAACGCTCATGGCTTCACTGACCGGGATCACCGCCAACAGGGGGATGATGATCCAGTACCCGGTCATCAGTGCAACCACGCCCAAGGTGGCGCCCAATGCCAGGGACCCGGTATCACCCATAATAAGCATAGCGGGATGGACGTTAAACCACAGGAAGCCAAACAAAGCGCCAACCAAGGAGAAACAAAAGCGTGCCAGGTAGTTTTGACCTTGAATCATGGCAACCAGGCCAAAGGCGGCGAAGGCCGTTGCCGAAATCAGGCCGGCTAAACCATCGAGCCCATCGGTGAAATTGATGGCGTTTGACATACCGACGATAATGAAAACTGCAACAGGGATATAGAGTATGCCCAGGTTTAAGGGTTGTTTGGTCGTAAACCAGATCATCTGGGGCACATCGAGAACGTCCCGAAGAAAAAAAGCGATGATGATTGCAAACACAACCTGGATAGAAAACTTCACACTGGCACGCATACCCAACCCTTTACGGGGCCCGCGAACACCCTCCCAATCATCGATCATGCCTAAAAAGGTGTAAGCCCACATGGTTAACAGCGGAAGCAACACCGAACGCCCCAGGAGATCGTAGCCAAAGATAGAGACCGCATTGAACAAAATTGTCAACAAGGTCACCGGGATGAGGATCATGAAACCACCCATCGTGGGCGTGCCCATCTTGGCGATGTGTCTGTCCGGGCCATCCTGTCGGACAATTTTTCCAATTCGCCAGGCTTTGAGCAAGCGGATCAACGGGTCTCCCCAGATGACGGTCATCATGAAGCTGAGGCCGCTGATGGCAATAGCAACAGAACTATTTTCCATTACCGACCACCCTTCAATGTTGTAATGATTTGATCCATGCGCATGATGTTGGAACCTTTCACCAGAACCATGTCGTCTTTTTGTATTAGATCCAAAACATGGCCTGCTGCTGACTTTGAATCGGGAAACAATTGCATGTTTTCTTTAGGAAACCTGTTTTCCAGGGCGGCTGACGCGATTATTTTTACGCGCTCTCCAATCAGAACCAGGTAATCTGCTG
Organism: Chloroflexota bacterium; assembly: GCA_012522475.1. GTDB lineage: Bacteria > Chloroflexota > Anaerolineae > Anaerolineales > Anaerolineaceae > Brevifilum. The sequence goes on from JAAYKH010000002.1 coordinate 18,030, forward strand.
TTTTTGACGCGGTCAGACCAACAGCATAGTGATCTGAGTGTTCATACTGACCCAGCTCTAACATGTCTCCCAGGATAGCAACACGACGACCTGAAAGCTCATGCAAGAATTCCAAAGCAGCGATGGTTGATGCAGGCGATGCATTGTAGGTATCATCCAGGATCGTGGCCCCATTGGGAAGTTTGAGAGGGTGCAAGCGCAGGTCAAGACGGCTCGATGCCAGCCCAGTTGTGATCGTTTCCCAATCCAAACCTTCTGTCAGTGCTACGGCGACTGCACAAAGGATGGTATTGACTGAAAATTTTCCTAACAAGGGCGACCTGATCGAATGCTCCTCACCAAAGGCAGAGATGACACAGGAGAGCCCTTCCAAACCATGGATTTGGATATCCTTGGCCATCAGGTCACTTGGTGTTTCAATCCCGTAAGTAAATACCCGTGCCTGTGTTTGTTCAGCCATTTTCCGCACCCAGGGATCATCCATGTTGAGGATGGCAACGCCTTCCGGCGCCGCTGGCAAGGCTTCGACCAATTCGGCTTTACCCCTGGCGATAACAGCTTGCGAACCAGCTCGCTCGGCGTGGACTGTGCCGATATTGGTGACCACCCCAATTTGAGGGTGGGCAATGTCGCAGAGCAGCTGGATCTCCCCGGGAACATAAAAGCCCATCTCGAGGACTGCACGTTCATGGCGTTTGTCAAGTTCAAGCAGGGTCAGCGGTAAACCAATTTCATTGTTCCTGTTACCCGGGTTTTTAAGCACAGCATATTTTTGCGAGAGCAAAGCAGCGGTCAGTTCCTTGGTTGAGGTTTTGCCGACGCTGCCGGTGATCCCAACTGTGGGGATGGGATGCTTCTCGCGCCAATAAGCAGCGATTGTCTGCAGTGCGGTTAATGTTTGCTCCACCCGCAAGCATAGCGGTAAGGTGATTTCGTTAATCAGATCAGGTTGGAAGTGACCCTCTCGCAAGTCAATTGTGTTCAGACTTTCAGGAAGGTCTTGCTCAATCAAGGCGATATGTGCGCCATTCTTAAAGGCAGATTGAACATAAGCATGCCCATCGACATGCTCGCCGGTTAAAGCAATGAATAAGCTGCCCGAGCTTACCTGACGCGAATCAATCACCGTACTATGGATGGGGAAATCCAGTTGTGGAAAGTTCTGTCCGGTCAGGGCGTAAAGAATGTCCTTCAGGTTAATCACTGCTTGCCTCATCAATCACTTGCCAATTGCCACCGGAGATCATCCGGAGGGATGCGCATTAACACCACCAATTGCTCGACCACGTCTTTAAAAACAGGTGAAGCTACCTCTGATCCCCATTGAGAGATGGTGGGTTTTTCAATCCAGATATAGACAAGGAATTGCGGATCATCAGCGGGCCCCCAACCGACAAAAGAAGCGTTGGTCAGGCTGCTGGTATAGCCCAATTCTGTCGGGATTTCCCCGGTGCCTGTCTTTCCGGCGACGCGGTAACCATCCACTAAGGCGTTGGAGGATTCTTCTTCCAGGGAAATGGCGAGCATTTCTGTCACGTCCCGGGCTGTTTGTGCAGAAACAGGCGAGTTGATTAACTGGGGCGAGACATTGTATTGCTGCCCTTTGTCGATGACACTACGGACAACATGAGGGGCCATCATGCGGCCATCATTGGCTAAAGCTGATATCGCTGAGACCATTTGAATTGGGGTGATGGCAATGCCCTGGCCGAATGAATTCGTGGCTAAATCCATGCTCGCCCACTCGTTGCTATCAGGTAAGCGGAGAGGAAAACTGGCTTCATTAGCCAGGTCAATGCCGGTATTTCTACCAAAGCCAAACGCCTGTAAATAATCGTAAAATAATTCCTCTCCCAGTAAGTCGATGGCGATATATACCAAGCAAACATTTAGAGAATGGCGCATGCAACCGGTCATGTCCTGAAGCCCCCAGGCGCCATAATTCCAGTTATAAATTGGCCAGGTGGTGGAGACCCAATAGACACCGGAGGTGTCGTTGTAGGTGGTGTTTAGATCTGCTTTACCGCTGTCGAGGGCGGCAGCCATCGTGATCACCTTGAAAACAGAACCCGGCTCATAGGCGGTTCCCACAGCCCGGTTAAATGGGGTGATGCCGGGGAAAATTTCATGATACGTCCAGTATTCGTTGGGGTTAAAGAATGGCGTACTGGCCATTCCCAAGACCTCTCCCGTTTTGGGGTCTGCAACGATAATGGTACCGCCTTCGCCCCCAGACCAATCGAGGGCTTCTTGCAAAGTATCCTCGAGCATTTTCTGGATTTCACGGTCAATTGTTAAAACCAGGCTGGCGCCCGGATCGATGTCGGGAAGCGCTTCTACCAAATAGGGGTCATTGGGCAAGAAAAAGGTACGAGGCTTGCCCGTTAACAAACGGTTATAAGCGCCTTCCACGCCGTAAGCCCCCTGTGCATTTTCGCGCGTAAAGTAAGTATAAAAGCCCAACACATTGCCAGCTAAAGTTCCCTCGGGGTAGGTGCGTTGATACATCGGCGTCCACACCAGGCCGGATAAGCTGGGTTTGAGTGACTTTTCTGCTTTTCGCCGTTCAGCATAATTTGTTTTTAGGCGTTCAAGTTCTTCAATTTTGTCTTTGCTTACAAAACTGGAAATGACAAAATATCTGCTTTCCTCGGGTTTCTTTTCTGTGCTGGCCTGGCCAAACACCTGGAGATAATCCACGCCATCTAAAAGTGATGAGGCAGCAAAGGCAATGCTCTCCGGGTCGATGACGTCCCCCAATTCAATGCCGACTTCGTACGCGATCTGATTGGTGGCCAGGATATTGCCCTTGCGGTCGTAAATGGTGCCGCGTGGGGGATAAATCGTCTTTCTTTGGCCGCGATAACTTTCAGATTTTGCAATCAAATCCTGTGCAAAAGAGGTGTGATTGATACGGACCTTTTGAACAATCGTCGCCAAACCAAGGATGGCAAACACCAGGACGATCAATAAATAGCGGCGGTAAAATGGCGGTTTCATGGCAACAATTCTCCCTCAGCTTGAATTTCATCGGAGGGCGACTGCCAAATGTTTTGGACCAGCCACTGCCAGAGCGAGGTTTTATACGAAGATAAAATTGTGGGTGTTTCCGAGACCGTATTGACCCTGGGCGGTGCAAGCACGACATTAGCAAGGGGATTGTAGCCTGAAATTTCCAGATACACAGCATCATAAGGGTTTAATGGAACATAACCCATGGCCTCTGCTTTGGACTTCATGACCTCAACAGATTTTTCTTTTGCTAGCAGAGAGGTGAGCTCGGCGATTTCATTGTTGATCACGTCGATTTCATACTCGAGGAATTGTATTCTTCGCCCCGAGGTAGCGGCTTGAGCACTGATATTTAGATAAACGCCGGTGATCGATGCGATTAATACCAACCCAAGCAGAAATAAGCCAACCCATTGAATCTGGGTTCGCCAAGGGGCTTGTTGATAGGCTTGTAATATGCGGTTTTTCATGTCATTTACCTTGCAATTATCATGCCTTTTTAAGCTTTTCGGCAACTCGTAAGCGGGCACTGCGCGCGCGTGGGTTGCCCGCGACTTCCTGGGCGTCTGGCCGGATGGGTTTCCTGGTCAGAACTTTAATAGTAGCAACATGTCCGCAGGTGCATACGAGTTGTTCAGGTGGACAGATGCAATCGCTGCTTTCTACTTTAAAAAACTGTTTTACAATCCGATCTTCCAGGGAATGAAAACTGATTACAGCGATTCTGCCACCGGGAGCCAGAATGCTCACCAGGCTGGGCAGAGCCTGGGCGAGATTCTCCAACTCGCGGTTGGTCGCGATCCGTAAAGCCTGGAAGGTGCGGGTGGCAGGGTGAAGATTTTTCTCATAACCCGGCACCGCCGTTTTAATCAAAGTCGCTAGGGCAAGGGTGGTATGAATCGGTCGAGCTTTGATGATGGCACGGGCAATGCGGGTGGCAAAACGTTCTTCGCCATAATCTCGCAGGATTTTCGTGAGCGCTTCCTGGCTGAGGATGTTGATCAACTCTGCTGCCGTTATGCTTTCACTCTGATCAAAGCGCATATCCAAAGGGCCATCCTCTTGAAAGGAGAAGCCCCGACCTGCCTGATCTATTTGCATGGAAGATACGCCTAAATCCAACAGGATGCCATCCAAATGCGCCCAACCCAGGCTGCTTACAATCTGGGCCGCCAGATGATAACTGGCTTGTTGCAAGATTGTTCGGCCCCTAAATGCGAAAAGACGCTGGCGAGCCATTGCCAGCGCCTCGAGGTCAAGGTCAAGACCGAGCAGCCTGCCTCTGGGCGCAGAAGCCTGTAGGATACCCATAGCATGCCCGCCAGCGCCAAGCGTGCCGTCTAGATAAACGCCGCTACTGACCGGTGCCAAAGCTTCCAGGACTTGATGGTAAAGTACTGGTTGATGGGGAAAACGATCACCGGGGCTATCGGAGAGGGTGCCCCCACCAATGTTTGAACCGTTCATAGTAGGGTTGTTAAATCCAGGGCGCTAAAGCGCTGTTCGTTCGCTTCGACATCATTAAGTGAAACTTGCTGGGATTGCCAGCGCTCCGGTGTCCAGAACTCGAAGTATTCACCCATTCCGACCAGCAACGCAATTGTTTCGAGGTTTGCAGTCTCTCGAAGAAAAGCAGGGAGCAGGATGCGACCGGAATTGTCGAATGTGATCTGCTTTGCGTTGGAGAAAAGCAGTCTGCGCAGCAAACGGCTGTTCGACGATAAAAAACTGATCGACCGAACCTGGTCGGACAATTTCTCGAACAGCGGTGTGGGAAAGGCCTGCAGGTTGCCATCGAAGCCCTGTGTGACGTAAACAGAATCGCCCAAGACCTCACGGTATTCCGAGGGGATGGTGATCCGCCCTTTTTCATCGATGGTATGTTCGTACCGGCCTAGGAACATTACGCACTTACTCCTGGTACCCATGTTGCGCTGAGAAACTAGCGCTCCACTTCGTCCCACATTTCTCCACTTTTAACCACTAGTGGTAACAGTATAATAGAGATATATAATTAAATCAAGAGGGAAAAGGTGGGAATTTGCTATTCGTTTGTGGCTTTAATGTTCGTTGGAGAATTGAAAAACCCAGAAAATTGGTTGCGAGAAGTGCGTGTTATTTATTCCACCGATGCATTATACCTTAATGAGTACATCGTTTGGGTTAAATGCAGCCTTGTTGTCTCTGCTGGATTCTGCCCCATCTGAGTTTGGGCGATTAGAGGTTTTGTCTTCCCCAATAGTTTTAATGCCTACAGACCGGTTTGCCTTTGAAGTGTTGATTACGACCAAACACTGCTCTATAAAATATACTATTGACAATAGTAGAATACTATGCTATAATACTTACCATCTTGCAAAAAAGATTGGAGTTGATATGCCAAGGCATAAACGTGGATGGGCCATTAAAGATGGCCAACAGCGTAAAAGGCGACGGACGCCCCTGACAGTTGCGTTGATCGAACCAGCATTATTGCTCTTGATTAACGAAAAGGCGCGCCATGGCTATGCTTTAGTTTCAGCGCTGAAAGATTTGGGGATTACCCCCATTCATCCGTCAATTGTTTACCGGACATTAAGGCAAATGGAGTCTTTGGGCTGGATTACAGCTGAATGGGACATGGATAACAAGCAGGGCCCGCCACGGAAAATATTTAGCCTGTGCGATCAAGGCAGGGCAGCATACCAAACTTGGCAAGAAGAATTGTTAAAAGCCCAAAACAGCATCGACCATATGTTGGAGCGGATGAGCTGAGGCGGCGAAGAAAGGAGGTACGTTGATAGATAAGGAAAGATCGCACCCCAGGGTGAGGATCTACAGGATGGCAAAGCTATGGAAAGGATTGGTTATTTATGGAAAATAGGAGAACAGAAGCTATGGAAAACAGATATAAATGGAATCGCAATAGAGGTTATGTGCCTCATTATTCGCGAGGTGGTCGTTTCAGCAGACGCCAGGACTTGAAAAGGACTGAAAGCCTTTACTCGGACGCTTATCGTGTGAACAGGTGTGATCGTCAGCCCCGACGGTATGACCATTTTCCGCACGAACATTGGTTGGTAAAACACAGCCATGGGCCATACTTGCACCGAAACAAAGCCAGTGGCGCCCGATTGGGGCATTCTATCTGGCAGGAGAAACGGCAATTAGAACGTCGGATTCACTTTTTGCAACGAAAGTTGCGACGGGTAAATCGTCAATTAAGTGGTCGGACCGCCCATTCTTATACTCGAAGGGGAACTGGGTATCGAAAGGGCCTGTAATGGTTTTACCTTGAGGGGTAATTATAAAAGAGCGGCGGTAGTAAAGAGACCGGCTCATAAACTAACACATAAAAAGTAAGTGTAAAGACGGGTTTCAACAAATATTCTCATCTGAAAACTCCAGATTATTGTTGACATCACCCGTCTAAGTGAATATAATAACCTAAGCTTGCCCCGGCAGGACGTCCATGCTGGGGTAAAATCTTGTAACCCCAACTTTCCCGGTCGCTGGCGGTAGCACGCGAGTGAGACTGGCTAAGTGAAGATTGGAGTAAAAAATGAAATTTGTAATTGTCGAACAGGGCGGCAAGCAATTCCGTGCTGTTGAAGGCAAAACGATTGAAGTTGATCGACTGCCAAGTGAGGTGGGAGAAACTGTGGTCTTGGATGAGGTGCTTCTTTCAGTCAATGACGACAAAGTCACCATCGGGACGCCATTAATCAAGGGCGCAAAGGTCAAAACAAAGGTGCTCGATCACTTCAAGGGCCGTAAGATTTTGGTATTTAAATACCGTCCGAGTCAGCGGTATCGTGTAAGATCTGGTCACCGGCAGCAATACACACGTTTGCTGGTTGAATCGATTGAAATGGAGTAAGAACTATGGCACACAAAAAAGGTGGCGGCTCATCGCGTAACGGTCGAGATAGCAAAGCGAAGCGATTGGGTATTAAAAAATTCGGCGGAGAATATGTTCTCAGTGGGAACATCCTGGTGCGCCAGCGGGGGACCAAGGTTCACCCCGGCTGGAATGTCGGTATGGGCAAAGATCACACCCTGTTTGCGACCATAAACGGCCTTGTCCATTATGAGACAATGACGGGTGGACGCAAAAAAGTGCATGTCGTTACCATTCCAGAGGAAGAATAGCGTAAGTTTTATATTGAAAGGATCGTGACTGACGTCATGAAAAAAGAAATTCATCCCCAATACTATCCTGAGGCAACCGTGATTTGTGGTTCCTGCGGGGCGACCTGGAAAACAGGTTCAACGCAACCCGAGATCCGCACAGAAGTCTGTTCAAACTGTCATCCCTTTTATACCGGTCAGCAACAAAGAATTTTAGACCGTGAGGGGCAGGTCGATCGTTTTTACAAGCGGCTTCAGGTCCGGCAAGACTATATTGACGAACAACTGGTAAAATCGGAAAGCAAGGTATCTCCCAATCGTCCTGTGGCCGACTTGAACCTGGGAACCCGGGTTGAAAATGTGCTGAAAGAAGCTGGTTTGACCACAATTGGCGAAATTCTCGTTCGCCTCGAAGGCGGTGAACAGGCCCTGCTGGAAATCAGTGGATTTGGTCGAAAATCGCTAATTGATCTGAAGAAAACCCTGCGACAAATGGGCTATCAACTTCCAGAAGCGGCCGAAGAAATAACCGTTTGATCATTTTAAAACTAGAAAATCCGGTAAACTTAACAGGCAGGTGAACACTTCATCTGCCTGTTATTTTTTTATTTTCAGGAGACCTTTTATGAAACATCGCGTTGGATCAGTCGAGGTTATTTGTGGATCTATGTTTTGTGGCAAGACGGAAGAATTGATCCGTCGATTAATTCGGGCGCGTATCGCCAAACAAGCGGTCCAGGTTTTTAAACCGATTATTGATTATCGTTTCAATCATGCCAAAGTTACCTCGCATTCGGGGGTTGATTTTGATGCTCAACCGGTGGAAGATTCCCAGGCAATCCTGAAGATGTTGGAACCAGAGACAACCGTTGTGGGGATTGATGAAGTCCAGTTTTTTGATGATGGAATCGTTGATGTGGTTGAACAGCTGGCTGAACAGGGCTTAAGGGTGATTGTCACCGGCTTGGATACCGACTTTCGCGGTGAGCCCTTTGGCTGTATGCCAGAATTGATTGCCAGGTCTGAATATGTTGATAAACTGCATGCGATTTGCATGGTTTGTGGTGAGACAGCCAGCCGGACACAACGATTGGTAAATGGAAAACCTGCCCGTTATGATGAGCCGATTGTGGTGATTGGCGCCAAGGAGATGTACGAAGCCCGCTGCCGAGCGCACCATGAAGTTCCAAGAGATTAATCCCTGAGGTCATTTATGCAAGATTATCATGAATTTATTGACGAAATATTGATTGAAGAAGCACAGCTTAAAAAACGTATTCAGGAATTGGGCGAAGAGATCAGTCGGGACTATGACGGAAAAGAAATCCTGGCTATCTGCATTTTGCGGGGCGGTGTGATGTTCTTATCTGACCTGATTCGACACATCAAACCTCTGGTAGCGATTGATTTTATGGGCGTCTCCTCGTATGGTCTGGGCTTGCGCAGTTCAGAAGGCCAGGTGCGAATCACGCTGGATCTGACGACCAGCATTGCCGATCGGCATGTGCTGATTGTTGAAGACATTATTGACAGCGGAAATACGTTAGCTTCGGTTATTGAAATGTTGCAAACCAGGCACCCGGCAAGCCTGGAAGTGTGTACGCTTTTGAATAAAGTTTCTCGGCGTGAGGTGCACATCCCCATTAAATATTGTGGTTTTGAAATCCCTGATAAATTTGTCTTCGGCTACGGCCTGGACATGGATGAATTCTATCGCAACCTGCCTTTTATCGGTGTGGTTGACCTGGAAAAATATGAAGCTGGCTTTTGAACCCGAGCACCTGGCATTAATGGCCCAAATCAGGGAGATTTACAACCCTGACCGTCCAATTTACCTTGTGGGGGGTGCAGTTCGAGATGCACTGTTGGGGAAACCGCTGCACGACATGGATTTTGTGATGGAAGAAAACCCAACTTCATTGGCCAGGGAGCTTGCTAAACACCTGAAGGTCGGGTTTTTTATTCTGGATGATGAGCGACATACCGCCAGGGTGGTTTATTATGATTCGGAAGGCAAATATTTCCCCCTGGATTTTGTTCAGTTTACCGGCCAAAATATCGAGGAAGATTTGCGCAACCGTGATTTTACAATCAATGCCATGGCCGTGCCGGTGAACCAGGTCACCCGGGTGATTGACCCGTTGGGTGGTCAGGCCGATTTGGAAATGGGTTTGTTGCGCTTGTGTAATGAACGCTCCTTATTGGACGATCCGGTGCGCGTCCTGCGCGGGGTGCGGTTGGCGGTTCAATTTGACCTGAAATTCGACGCTGGGTTGGAACAAGCGTTACAGGAGGCAGGTACCCGGTTATCCAGAACAACCAGTGAACGTCAACGAGATGAATTCTTTCGGCTGCTGGCAGGGCCAAATCCGGCTAAAGCCTTAGAGCTTTGTCTGCGTCTGCACATTTTTGACACGTTGTTTCCAGTCCTGGCTGAGAAGGTGCCAGGTTCGGCAGCGTTGCAGCGGCCATCAGTCAATCAGGTGATCAAAATTGTGGAGCGATACGATGCATTGCTGCAGGTATTGACCTCCGCTGGGGACGATTTACAGGACGCCGATTGGCTGATGCGGACGGCCCGGGATGTTTTAGGCCAGTTTTCATCTGAAATTGGAACATATTTTTCCGCTGAACTGACGCCAGGCCGTCCAAAAGCAGCGCTGGCCTATTTGGGGATGTTGCTATCTCAATTGGAACTATCATCAGCCAGTGATCACAGTCAAGGCCAACAGGAAGTTGAGTACGCCTTGGACGATGGTGAACTTGTGTATGAAACCTGCAAACAATTCTCCTTAAGCAATGTTGAATCGCGCTGGGTACAGACATTTGCTCAACATCATCAACAGTTGCTGCCGCGCATCACCGCCTGTGATGCGCCAGACCGGCGGACAATCTTTTGTTTCTTCAAGCAGACGAAAGAGGTGGGTGTGGCGCTTGCCATACATGCCCTGGCCCAGTTGCTGGTAGCGGATGGTGCGGACCTTGTTCAGGAAGTTTGGCGATGTGCTTTAAAGGCTGTTGAGACCTACCTTAGTGCTTGGTGGAAAGGCCACGACGAGCTAATTGCCCCCCGACTGTTTCTGGATGGGAATGACCTCCAAAAAGAATTTGGCTTGACGCCTGGAAAACTCATCGGCGATCTATTGACTAACCTGGAGGAAGAACAGGCGAGCGGCATCATACGATCACCGGATCAGGCTCGAAACTACGTGAGGAACTGGCTTTCCGAGCTTCCCGAACGTGGAGAAAACCATGAAAGCTAAAATTAATGGCATTGAACTGGCATTTGATTTAATTGATGGGCACCCACCGGCACTGCTTCTCTTGCATGGGTTTGGGTTGAACCGGACGATTTGGCGCGAATTGATTGAAAACTATCTGGGCGGGCAGCAGGTTATTGTTCCTGACCTGCGCGGTCATGGTGAAAGCGACGTTCCACCCGGGCCGTATTCAATGGCTCTTTTAGCGCAAGATATGGCCGGCTTATTAGAAAGCCTCGGTGTTGAACGAGCGATTGTTTGTGGCCATTCGATGGGCGGTTATGTGACCTTGGCCTTTGCAGAGCAATTCCCCGAAAAGCTGGCCGGGTTAGGTTTGATCACCACCACTGCCCTGGCAGATTCTGCTGATAAACGAACAGGACGCTATGACCTGATCAAGCAAGTACAAAAGCGTGGTTCAATAACTGTGGCAGAAAGCCTGGCGCCCAGGCTTTCCAATGTTTTGGGTGTGGTTAATCAAAGTCACGCGCTGATCAGCCAGTGTGACCCGATGGGTTTAATTGGCTCACTGCAAGGTATGGCAGATCGAGATGACAAGACCGATGTATTGCAAAAAATAAAGGTGCCAGCGCTGGCTGTAGCTGGGGAAGATGACCGGATTACAGATTATGCGGAAAGCCAGGCAATGGCAGCGGCGATATGCGAGGGGACGTTTATAGGGATGCCATCTGTTGGGCACATGCCCATGCTTGAAAACCCAAACATGTTAGGGCAGGCACTGTGTGCTTTGACAGAACGGGTACGGACAGCTTCTTTTGATTGAGTTGGCGACGGGTTATTTAAGTTAAACGGGGATAGCCACGGTCTGAAATAAAAAGGAAACGATAAGGAAACGATGATGAGGATTCAAGATGTCATCTACACACGTCGGAGTATCCGGCAATACCAGGAAAGACCGGTTGAGGCAGAAAAGATCGAGCTGTTGCTCAAGGCTGCTATGGCAGCGCCATCGGCAATGAACATTAAGCCCTGGGAGTTTGTGATCGTCACGAAACCAGACCAATTAGAAGCGATACAGTCGGCCCTGATCTTTGGCAAAATGGGTGTTCCTGCTGCCATTGCCGTTTGCGGAAACCTCTCGTTGTTTAAGAAACCTCTGGCAGAAAGATTTTGGGTTCAAGATTGCAGCGCGGCCACACAAAATATCCTGCTTTCAGCGGTTGAATTAGGGCTAGGTACAGTTTGGCTGGGGGTATACCCTATTTCCAGTTTTACCAAAAAAATAACAAAAATCCTGTCACTGCCCAAGCACGTTGTACCGCTGAATGTGATCTATGTTGGCTACCCGGCAGAAGAAAAACCCGCACGCACCCAATTTGATGCAACGCGGGTTCACTGGCAAGTTTATGGTCAATCCGATGAGTCGGGCAGATAGAGCCCACCCTGGGGACTACTTCTGATACTTAATCAACAATTCCGTTTCCTGTGCGATGTCAATACCTACTTTTAACTTGGGCGGGCCCGGACGCGAGCGGTGCCATTCGAGGTTTTCACTGACGGTTTGCGAAAGCGGTCTGAAGTCTAACCCGGCTTTGAGAGCTTTGTTGATATTGACGTTGTAAAAACCAGCGAAGGCAGGATCGGTTGTGGGCACCCAGAGCGGCAAATCGCTCCAGGGTAAAACACCATTGTTGAGCAGAAAAGGTTCATCAACCCAGACAAAGCTGGCGTCGGAGAGCGAAGCCTCTCTGCAGGAAACCAAAAGCGACCCAAACGTGGCGGGTTTGCGAGGGCCGGTGGCATTATACACACCCTCACTTTTTGCTTTGATTTGATTGATGATGAACTCAGCCATGTCACGCACATCAATAAACTGCAGGCTGGCGCTTGGCGGTGAAGGGGCTAAAACCTGCCCTCCCAGGGACACCCGGTAGGGCCAATAGGTGAATCGATCAGACGGGTCATTGGGACCGACCATAACCCCGGGTCGCAGGACCAGTACACGCCCATCGAAATTTTGCTGGATTTCATATTCACATAACGCTTTCAGGGCGCCGTACGCTTCGCCCATGTAATCTTCGTTGGTTGGGTCATCGAGCTGCGCTAAAGGATAGGTTTCCGTGATGTCCGGTGTTCTGTAATCCTCGTATACAGACACGGAAGAGATAAACACGTAGGTCTCACATTTGCCAGAAAGCATTTGGGCAGACTGTTTTACAACACGGGGCACAAATCCACTGGTGTCGATGACCGCATCCCATTTACGTCGCTTGAGGGCATCCAAGTTGCCGTCCCGGTCACCAATCAGGTTGGTGACTTTGGGAAACAGCTCCGGGTTGGTGATCCCACGGTTGAACAGGACGGGAGTATCTCCGGCCTCGAGGAGCGCTTCAACCAGGGCGATGCCTAAAAATTTTTTTCCGCCTAGAATGAGAATTTTCATGGATACCTCGCATCATGATAATGTACGGTGTGAAGGAATTCCAATTGGACAGGAGGTCACATCTTCCGTTTGATTTAGCCACTCTTTTTTATTATACAATAATCAGCTGAACGCGTGGATTGGTTTTATCAGAAATGTTTGTACAATGTGCGGACAAAAATTATTCCAGGTTAATCCAAACGGCATTCAGGCCGGTGTAATCGGTGAACAGGTCGGATTCGATCAAGAGGTGACTGACCTGGTTCACCAAATCGTAATTATACAGTTTGCCGTGTGTGCGATATAAGAAACCCATAGAATCCGGATGCCACTGAATTTCTAAGGACGTTTCTTCGAGTTTCAATTCAGTGTTCAAATGTAAATCAGCATCCAATAAAAATACCCCTCCAGTCCGGCTGACCATTACAAAGGCGTTGCTATTTGGTGCCGGCGTTATTGTGAGGACGTTATCGAAAAAAGGCGCCATGTTCAGGGCTTGATCTAAAAGGTAACTTTTCATTTCACACTGAATCATGATTTGGTCAGGAAAAGAATGCTGAAAATAACAGTTCTTTTGCAACTCGATTTTCTTTGACAAAGCGCCTTCGTAGGTCAATAATTTGAATGAAGTCGTTTCAGAATCAGTCCCTTTTTGGGAAAATAATAAATACTCACCGAATTGCCTCAGGTCAGAGAAATGTTCGTTGAGTATACGTGTCGTTTCAAAAGAGTTTATGTTGATAATTGAAAACCCCTCGCCGCCGCTCATGGATGTTTGGTGGGTAACCCCAAGGAGGTCATTCGCCAGCCAGTTTAACGACGGGTTTTGTATGTCTGTCGGAAGGGGTACAGGCTGAGTGGTTTGGCCGTCAATGTTAATCAGGAAATAATTTTTATCGCGATAGGCGCCGGGGATCGTCACAAGTCCTTTTTTCAGCAAAATGTGTTTCTTATCTGGAGACAGCGAGAAGCTTTCTAACAAGCCGGGTTGGTCTTCTAATTGGCTTATCTCTCCGGTATGGTGGTCAGCAAGAAAAAGGTTGGTACTGGTTTCCCCCGCATCCTGCACAAAGATATGGTAGCGATCGCTCTGATACCATGAAAAGCATTTTATAGACTCGTTATAAGCCTCCCTGATCGCAGCTAATAGTTCAGCTTCATTATAAAGGAGGTCGCTCAGCAGGAGCTGGGCTTCAATTGCAGCCGATGCGGGGTTAAACAACGCTGGCTGGTTGAAATTGAAAGTTTCAACGGTGACACCGGTTCGCAAGTCGATGATCATGCCGGAGTTTTCATTGAGAGGGAGATACAAACGCGTGCCACTGGGTGATAAATATGTTCGCAAGCGCAGGCGTGAGCTTGTCACCGGTGGTTGGAAAGGAAGGCTGACGAGCGTTTCAGGATTTAGAAACAGGTATTCATCAAAACTGGTTTGGATCAGTAGCACAGGCTCTGGAAGCGATGTCAAATTGGAAGTTGTGGTGGCTGAAGGGGCGCCGGTGGGCCTTTGGGTTTCTGCGATTGCTAAGGTTGCCGTCGGGGTAGGCAGTGTCTCTGCACTTTCAATTGTGGCTTCAGTCGGCGTTGGTGGCGTACAACCCGAGAAACTAAACAACGCGATCAGTATGATGAATGGAAATAAGGGTATTTTATTCACGGGCGACTTGGACATCCAGGGAGATTGAGTCATATCCGCTTTCGTAATTCAGGCACTGATGAGAAGCTCGGGTAAATTATAACGGCAATGCGCTTACCCGGGTTAACTGGTGATGAGGGCCTATCTTCTATAAGGCTTTGAATTAAAAACTTGGTTACAACTTATTGGCAGAACATACAACACAGGTGGCGGGCTTTGTGCAGGGCATTTGACGCCAGTGCCCGATGTTTAGCGTTGTTTTGCCAGGTCGGTGTTGTATTGTTCTTGCTTTTGAGATTTTAATTGGCTTGTGACTTGATCAACTTTGCTTCCGGCGGAAAACCATAGATATTTACAAACCTTTAACTGGAAACAGAAATAGGTATAGAGTATCTTGTTTCTTAATGGTAGAATAACGTGTTTGAGAGCTATTTTATGAGTTGTTCTAATTTATGATAAAAAAATTTTATTAAAGGAGCAAGAATGACAGACAAGAAATGGGTGTATTTATACGACCAGGTGGAAGAAGCGGAGCAGTATGCCGGAGATTGGGATAGCGTGCGCGGTCTGCTTGGCGGTAAAGGTGCAAACCTGGCAGAAATGACGCGGATTGGTGTTCCGGTACCCCCTGGCTTCACTGTTACTACAGAAGCTTGTATCGCTTACCAGGATGACCGAACGTTCCCAGCGGGGATGTGGGAGCAGGTACTAGCCAGCATGAATGCCGTTGAGGAAAAGACGGGCAAGAAATTCGGCGACCCCTCCAATCCCCTGCTGGTTTCCTGCCGTTCTGGCGCTAAAATGTCGATGCCCGGCATGATGGATACCGTTTTGAACATTGGTTTAAACGATGAAACTGCAAAAGGTATGGTTGAGCTTACCGGAAATGAGCGTTTCGTGTTTGATTCATACCGTCGCCTGGTGCAGATGTTTGGCTCTGTGGTGCTGGATATTCCGGACGAAGCCTTTGAGGATGAACTGGATAGCTACAAAGCTGCGAAGGGCGTTGAAATGGACACAGACCTCGACGCTGAGGATTGGAAGGCATTGACCGAGACATTCAAAGCTGTGGTTAAAAAAGAAATCGGTTACGATTTCCCGCAAGACCCTGAAAAACAGTTGGAATTGGCAACCAAAGCGGTATTCAATTCCTGGAACGCTAAAAGGGCGATTGATTACCGACGTCGTGCCAATATCCCAGACGATTTAGGCACAGCGGTTAATATCCAAACAATGGTGTTTGGCAACATGGGTTGGGATTCAGGCACCGGCGTGGCGTTTACCCGTGATCCTGGCAGCGGTGAAAAGAAACTCTATGGCGATTTCTTAATGAACGCTCAGGGCGAGGATGTTGTAGCTGGTATTCGCAACACAGAACCGATTGAAAAATTGGCTGATGAAATGCCCGAAGTCTTCAAAGAATCTGCTGATATCGCTCTGAAACTTGAAAACCACTATGACGACATGCAAGATGTGGAGTTCACCATCGAGAAAGGCAAGCTGTGGATGCTGCAGACCCGGTCTGGTAAACGGACTGCGAAGGCTGCTATCAAGGTGGCTGTTGACATGGCCAATGAAGGATTGATCGACAGGGAAACTGCCATCATGCGGGTAGACCCTGAACATGTTGACCAAATGCTGCACCCCCAATTCGACCCGAATACGATTGAAGCTGCCCGGCAGGATAATTGCATGTTTGCCAGCGGCGTTAACGCCTCACCAGGGGCTGCTGTTGGGCAGGTTTACTTTGATGCCGATACGGCTGAAAAAATGGCTCTGGAAGAGGGACAGAACGTGATTATGGTGCGCCCCTTCACCAAACCTGACGATGTGCATGGCATGCTGGCCGCCAAAGGTATCCTGACCAGCGAGGGCGGTGCAACCTCCCACGCCGCCGTGGTTGCCCGTCAATTCGGTGTGCCCTGTATCGTTGGCGCCTCGATGATGTCGATTAACCTGGCGAAACGCGAATTGTACTCAAATGGAAAAGTTGTCAAAGAAGGTGATTGGGTCTCTTTGGACGGCAGCTCTGGCGCAGCTTATCTCGGCAAGCTGGACCTGACCACACCTGATCTTGAAGAGCAGACAGAATTGATGACCCTGCTGGATTGGGCTGACGAGATTGCACGGTTAGAGGTTTGGGTTAACGCTGATTATCCTGCTGACGCCGTGCGTGCGCGTGCTTTTGGAGCCAAAGGTATTGGATTGTGTCGAACAGAGCACATGTTCTTTGAAGAAGAACGCCTGCCGCATGTTGAAAAGATGATTCTTAATGCCGATGAAGCCCAAAAATTGATCGACGTTGCAGAGCGCTTAGAGGGTGCTTTGAGCTCAGGTCGTTTTGAAGGACGACCGCTCACTGACGATCTTCGAAAGATGGTCGAAGATGAGCTGGCAGGAGCCAAAGTCGCTTTGCAGGGTTCGGATGCCGTCAAAGCCTATCATGCCTCATTAGAGGCATTATTGCCCTCACAGCGCGGTGATTTTTACGGTTTGTTCGAGGCGATGGATGGCTTACCCGTGATTATCCGCCTGATTGACCCGCCGCTGCACGAGTTTTTACCCTCGCAAGAAGAATTGTTGGTAGACGTGACCACCATGCGGGTCAAAGGTGAACAGGATGGGTTGAAAGAAAAAGAAACCCTGCTGGCTGCCGTCAACAAATTGCATGAAAGCAACCCGATGATGGGGTTGCGAGGCATCCGTCTGGGTATTGTTTACCCTGATATTATGCGCATGCAGGTGCGGGCGATCTTTGAAGCCGCCAGTGAAGCAGCACAAAAAGGCATCGTTGTGTATCCTGAGATCATGATTCCGCTTACCGGCCATATCAATGAGCTCAAAGACGTTCAGCCAGAATTAGAAGCGATTGCCAAGAGCGTTATGGCTGAGAAAAATGTTAACTTCAACTATAAATTTGGCACGATGATTGAGATCCCCCGGGCAGCCCTGACCGCTGGTGAGATTGCTGAAGTGGCAGAGTTCTTTTCTTTCGGAACAAATGACCTGACCCAGATGGGCTTTGGCTACAGCCGGGATGACGCTGAACGGAATTTCTTAATCACTTATGTTGAAAAAGGCATTCTGCCGGAAAACCCCTTCCAGGTTTTGGATCGGAAAGGCATTGGCCGCCTGATGGAATTGGCTGTCAAGGAAGGCCGTGAAGTTCGCCCCGACCTCGAGGTTGGCATTTGTGGTGAGGATGGTGGCGATCCAAGTTCGATTGAGTTCTGCCATCTCGTTGGCAATAACTACGTGAGTTGCTCACCCTTCCGTGTGCCGGTTGCGCGCTTGGCTGCAGCACAGGCCAAGATCAAGAACGGCTAATGGAATTTACCTGAGAAAAACTGAGGCTGCATGAAATATAGCAGCCTCAGTTGTTTTTAAAAACAGGGCTCTATGATGGACAAAATGATGATGGCCAATTTGAAAAGGCCAGGGTAAATTTTAGAATTTCTGAGATTTTGCCCGAGTTAGACTGCTTAAAAATCATTATCCAAGTGGTATACTTTAAACAACTTTAAATGCTGGAAAAAGATGCTCTTCATCTGAAAAGCAATTATTCATTCATGTTATGAAGGGATGAAAACTATGAAGAAAAAGGACTATTTTGATCTGTACCGAGAGATGGTCGTGATCCGCCGCATCGAAGAGCGCTCTGCTGAGTTGTATCAAAAGGGCAAGATCGGCGGTTTTTTGCATCTCTATATCGGCCAGGAAGCGGTATGTACCGGGATTTGCTCGGTAAAAAAACCGCAGGATCGGATTATCACCACTTATCGTGATCACGGCTGGGCGATTAGCGCAGGAATTGACCCAAAAGCTGTCATGGCTGAACTTTTAGGCAAGGTTGATGGCTGTTCGGAGGGGAAGGGCGGTTCAATGCATATGGCTGATGTGGAGAAAAACTTTTGGGGTGGACATGCTATTGTCGGCGCCCACATCCCGATTGCGGCGGGTATGGCATTGGGTGATGTTTACCTGGGCAATGAAGATGCGGTTACGATCTGCATGTTTGGTGATGGCGCCACGAACATTGGTTTTTTTCACGAAGGATTGAACCTGAGCCAGGTGTGGAATTTGCCCGTGCTATGGGTGTGTGAGAACAATCAATACGGTATGGGTACAGCGGTTGACCGAGCTTCTGCAGTTTCTGAGATCCGTCAAAAGGCAGAAGGCTACGGCATGCGCAATGAACGTATCGATGGCATGGATTTGATGTCGGTACAGGACGAGGTCGCCGGTATTTTAGAGACCATCCGCGGTGGCGGCGGCCCATACTTGCTGGAAATTATGACTTATCGTTATCGTGGCCATTCCATGGGAGACCCTGAACGCTACAGAGAAAAAGATGAGGTCAGGAAATGGGAAGCTGAGGATCCTATCGGCATTTTCCGCAAGTATTTAATGGATAATAGCATTGCAACAGAAAAAGAACTTGACGATCAGGATGTAGAAGCCGAGAGGATTACTCAGGAAGCGGTTGATTTTGCAGAAGCAAGTCCTGAACCCGGTGACGAAACCTTGTTTGAACACATCTATTTTGAACCTACTCCGATTGAGTATCGGAGCTACGCCTTGAAAAAGAAAAGCGAGGGTAAATAAAATGGCACGAATGACCATGCGTGAAGCGATATCAAAAGCATTATGGGAAGAAATGGAACGTGATGAACGTGTGTTCATTATGGGGGAAGAAGTTGGTGTATGGGGTGGTACGTATGCTGTTACCAAAGGTTTCTATGATCGATTTGGCGAAAAACGTGTGCGTGATACCCCCATTGCAGAATCTGCAATTGTCGGGGGTGCCATTGGTGCGGCCATGATGGGGGCGCGTCCGATCGCTGAACTGATGACAATCAATTTCGCTTTTGTGGCCATGGATCATATTGTCAATGAGGCGGCTAAACTGCACTACATGTTCGCAGGCCAATTCAAACTACCTATGGTCATCCGCACTGTCAGCGGCGCGGGGCGCCAGCTGGGTGCGACCCATTCACAGACGCCGGATGCCATCTTTGCGCATTTCCCCGGATTAAAAGTGGTTTCCCCGGGAACACCGGCGGACGCAAAAGGCTTGTTGAAAAGTGCGATCCGCAGCGATGACCCAGTGCTGTTTATTGAAAATGCAACGCTCTACCAGGTAAAGGGCGAGGTGCCTGAGGATAAAGACTACCTTGAGCCGTTGGGCAAGTCGAAGGTACAGCGTGAAGGTGATGATGTGACCATCGTCGCTTATTCAAAAATGGTACCGCCTGCCCTGGAGGCTGCAGAACGGCTCTCGGCTGAGGGCATTGAAGTCGAAGTGGTTGACTTGCGCTCGTTGCGTCCGCTGGATATGGATCCGGTGATCGCGTCATTCAAACGTACCAACCGGGCTGTGATCGTGGAAGAAGGATGGCGCTCGTATGGCGTGGGTTCTGAGGTTTCGGCCAGGATCTATGAACTGGCATTTGATTATGTTGACGCCCCGGTAAAACGGGTGGCTCAGGCAGAAGTGCCATTGCCTTATAATGCTCGGTTAGAGCAACTGGCGCTGCCACAAATTGAGGATATTTACGAGGCTGTGAAGGAGGTGCTCCATGGCTAAACTGGTGACGATGCCAAAATTGGGCTTTGATATGGCAGAGGGTACTTTAGTGCGCTGGATTAAAGCTGAAGGCGACCCGGTTGAAAAAGGTGATGTCATTGCAGAAATCGAAACTGACAAGGCGACCGTTGAGGTTGAATCCGAGTATCAGGGCGTGATGTTCCGCCACCTGGCAAATGAAGGCGCTGAGTTGCCCGTCAACGTGCCCATCGCCTTGATGGCTGAGGTGGGTGAGGAACCAACGGATGAGGCGATCAAAGCCTTGCTGGGGGAGGCTGGAGTAAGTGAGCTTGAAAAACCTGTTGCCAAGGATGAGAAACCTGAACAAGCAGCCCCAATAACAGGTGAAAAGCCAGTTGAGGAAGATGATGTAATAAAAGAAACAACGCTGGCGGGCGGAAAACGGTCATCACCACTGGCACGACGGATGGCCACCGATCATGAGATTGCACTGAGCGAGCTGGACGGCAGCGGCCCCAGGGGCAGGATTGTCAAACAGGATATTGAAAAATACCTGGAAGGCTTGCGTGCTGAGGGGCGAGAAGCGGAGGTAGAGACCATTGAGAAAGCCTTGCAACCTTTGCCTGCTTTTACAGTCGGCGTGATACCCGATGATGAGGTGATTGCGACGAGTCGTTTGCGTCAGGCCATCAGCCGGCGTATGCAGGGTTCATTTATGAATTTCCCGCACTTTTATCTAACCCGCACCTATAAGACTGATGCGCTGGCGAAATTACGCAAGGAACTCAACCAGTTTTTGCCTGATGCGGATAAGCTTTCTGTGAATGATTTCATCCTCAAAGCCGTGGCGCTGGCGCTGCGCCAGTATCCGAACCTGAACACTTCGATCGAAGACGACAGCCATGTTCGGCGCCATGGGCATGTGAATGTTGGCGTGGCTGTGTCGGTTGAAGGTGGTTTGTTAACCGTGGTTTGTAAGGATGCAGATCAGAAACCCCTGCGCTTGATTGCACGCGAAGTGCGCGAGATGGCAGATCGAGCGCGAGAGCGTAAGGTGAAGCCCGAAGATATTGAAGGATCAACGTTCTCAGTGAGTAATTTGGGGATGTTTGGCATCGAAGAATTTTCTGCCATTATCAACCCGCCTGAAGCTGCCATCCTTGCTGTCAGCGCTGTGCAAGATGTGCCTGCCGTGGAGGAGGGCGAAGTGGTAATCGCTTCGCGGATGAAGGCGACGCTTTCTGCCGATCATCGTGTGACGGATGGCGCAGAAGCGGCTAAGTTTATGGCGGTGCTGGCGGAGTACCTGGAAGAACCGTTGAAATTGCTACTGTAAACTTTTCTTTTGTAAACCAGCCCACAGGGTTAGACCTTGTGGGCTGATTTTATTAATGGTGGGGACACGGTGTGCAAGCCTGCTATAATATTGATAGTCTTATCTGAATACTTTATTAAACCAGGGTTTCTTTGTGACCAGAGGAGAGCAATTGATGAAACATCAAACAGGTACCTTTAGCGGCGTACGTAATTTATCCATCTATCACCAGTCCTGGATTCCAGAAGGTGAAATCAAAGCAGTTGTTCTAGTTGTGCATGGTTTGGGCGAACACAGCGGTCGGTATGACAATGTTGTCAATTATTTGGTACCAAGAGGATATGCAGTTTACGGTTTAGATCACATCGGGCACGGTAAATCCGGAGGCGATCGGGAATTTGTCAGGTCATTTGAAGACTATACGGATACGCTGACTACTTTTTACAATCTGGTCAAGGGCTGGCACCCCGAAACCCCCATCTTCTTGCTGGGACACAGCATGGGTGGCTTGATCGTGACGTATTACTTATTAGACCATTCAGCAGGCTTTCAGGGCAGTATTATTTCAGCACCAGCGATCACCGTGCCTGAGGACATTACCCAGGGAACGATGACTGCAGCAAAATTTCTTTCAAAAATCGCACCTAAAATGGGTATGATGCAACTGGACGCCAACGATATTTCCCGCGACCCCGAGGTCGTCCGGGTTTACGTAAACGACCCCCTGGTGTTTACTGGTAAGACGCCGGTGCGTTTGATGGCGGAAATGCTGAAGGCAATGATCAGAGTCAATGCTGAAATGGAGAAAATATCACTGCCGCTACTGTTTCTGCATGGCAGTGAGGATAAGCTGGCGCCAGTAATTGGGTCAGAAAACCTCAATCTGCGCGCCGGGTCAGGTGATAAGACTTTGAAAATCTATGAGGGTTTGTTCCATGAGGTGTTCAACGAACCCGAGCACGAACAGGTGTTGGAGGATGTAGCTGCCTGGTTGGATGCACATTTGTAAGTTGTTGAAAGTGCGTTGATTGGAAAAAGCCTAGCTTCAATTTTTGTTGCTGGTTTATCGCTCTTCAGGTTGGTCGTATAACCAGCCATAGATATAGTGAATCTCGTTGATCAGACGGATATAATTGCGCGTTTCTTCAATGCGTACAATTTCAAGGAACAGGTCGGGGTCTTCGAAGGGGGTCAGGTCTTTCCAGATCAGTGTATTTCCGGGCCCACCATTATAGGCTGCCAGCATGGCGAAAATATCTCCTTCGAAAAGATAACGTTGTTGTTTGAGATAATTAGCGCCAAAAGCGGTGCTGACGGAAGGGCGATCGAGGTCATCAACGGTGTAGTTTTCAGGCCAACCCAGATTTTTCGCCAGCTGAGCGCCAGTGGCTGGCATGATCTGCATCAGCCCGCGTGCGCCAGCGCTTGAGCGGATGAAACCCTCGTAAGAACTTTCCTGGCGAATCATCGAGAGCAATAAGAGGGGAGAAATGTCCTCAGCGCGGGCCGCGGGTTGCACCCAATCGAGGAAATACGCACCAAAACGTATCCGTGAAAAATATTCCGGCCCCAACAGAGCCTCGCCGCGTTCTAACCCGGCCAGACGCAAGAGCTGAGTGCTGGCCGCCAGGGCAGAGCGGTAAAGGCCAATCTCAATCAGGGCGGGAATTAAGCGAAAGGTCTGGGCGGGATCTTCAGCATATTCGATACGTATTGAGTCGAATTCTGCTTTCCCAACATGGTAGTCACCCAAAGCCCAATACTCCAAGCCGCGCTGGAAACGAGGATCGTAAGCCAACATACCGGGGCTTTCCAGGTTGATCTCGGGCGAGATTTCGAAGGTCGTACGCAACCATGATTCTGCTTCCAGGCGGTAGGGGCTTAAATCGGGGTCGAGTTCATAACGCAGGGGTTCGGACAAAGGCTCTTGACCGATTAGCAGGTCTTCAGCGCGAATAGAGTAATGCCCAAATGGATTCGTGGTTTGGGCAATTTTCCAGCTGTCCAATGCCTTGGCGACCTCACCCTGCGCTTCCTGGCATTTGCCGATCCACAGGTAGGTTGCTGCCAAGTTGGAAGGCTCTGCTGTCAGAACCAGGGCACGCGAGAAGAGCGTCTGGGCTTCAGCCCAAAGGCCCAAGCGAACCAGGGTAATACCGGCGAAATAAGTGGATGGGAAGGTCTGGTTCGACGCTGGATATTCAGCGGCTACCCGCGCCCAGGTTTCAGAGGCTTCTGGCAGCATCCCCCCCCGTTCGTAAGCACGGCCTGCCCGAAAGAGAAAATCGGGCGCTTCGGGCGTTTCAGGGCGCTGGGCAACAAAATCCAAAGAGCATTGGGCTGCTGCGGGGTGATCGTCGAGGTAGGCCCACAGGGTGAATTCAATAGCTTCCCAAGCGTCGACATAATAGGTACTGGTGGGATGTGCCTCGATTAGTTCCTCCCACAGGGCGATGGCGGCACGCTGATTTTCCTCGCCATCCAGAGCCCGCGTCGAAAGGCCCTGATAGTAAAGGGCAGCGTCTGCCAGAGATTCTGGCGCTTCATCCAGGTAGCGATCGAAGGCCTCAATGGCCAGGACGTGATTGCCAACATAATAATTGACGAGGCCGCGATCAAATTCATTGACGGGCATCTGTGCATTCACCAGGGTAACAAGGGCGGTGTAAGCATCATAGGCAAAAGGAAACTGGTGAACCGATTCCCTAAAAATTTCATAGGCTTGTTCATTTTCGTTTTGCGCCAGAAGAATCTGGCCGATGAGCAGCGCCATTTGGGCCTTCGTATAGTCATTACTGGCATTGACGTAAATATCTTTGTAGAGCGACAAAGCAGTTTCATCGTCACCGCTGGATTGGTAGGCTTGTGCGAGTTTGACAGCTTGAGCGTCCGTGCCACCGCCAGGGTCGGTCAGGAAGGCCTGCTGATAACTGTCGATTGCTGCGGGATAATTTCCGAGTGTGTTAAATAAATCGCCGCGCAGTTCGTGTAAGCGTGCGTCAATCAGACCAGGCCGTAAAGTCAGATAAGATTGGTAGGCAGCCAGGGCCTCATCATAGCGTTCAAGACGGGTATAAATTTGCCCGAGCATATACTGGGCACGGGCGGAGGTAACTACATCTGTTGTTAAGGCTGCCTGGCGGAAATAATTCAAAGCAGTGCTGATTTCATCCTGATTAAAATAGGCCTGACCGTGCCCAAATTGTGCCTGGGCGATTACTTCGCCGTCATTACTGTGGTTGATGGCATTCTGGAAGACGGTGATTGCCGCTTCGTAATCTCCGGCAAAGAGGGCGTGATCACCTTCGGAGACCAATAATTCAGGGGGCAGCGATGGGGATTCTGTTGGTTCAGGGGCTTGATTTTCAGTTGCGATGAACGTTGGAAGGGTGGGGGAGGAGGTATCCGCATGAGGAGACTCTGTTGGACGATGGCAGGCAACAAGCGAGAGCATCAGTACGATGACCAGAGTGATTTTAAAGGTTTTGTGCATGGTTAAAGTTTAACACAAGGGCTGATTTATGGAGCAAGACATATTTTAGGGTGGCTTAGTGAATGAGGAATATAAAAGAGCGTATTTTGAACCGGGTATTTAACCCCTTTGAGTGTGTACCGCCTGGCGATTGCTGTGCTGTTAATTTTAATTACAGTACGGTAAAACAACCCGTTCGGATTGTTTTGTTCCAATTGCCACAGGATAAGGCGGCGGGCTTTTCTGGATCAGTACGTATCAGGGCTGGGGTTCGATGGTAGTGGGTGCTCATCTGCCTGGACAAGCTTGCCCCCAGCACTGGTGCCCAGGCGATTTGCTCCGGCTGTGATCAGTTGTTTGGCGTCTTCAGCAGTGCGGATGCCCCCAGCGGCTTTGACGCCCATTTCAGAGCCAACAACCTGGCGCATCAGGGCCACATCATGAACGGTTGCACCGCCGCTGGAAAAGCCGGTCGACGTTTTTACAAAATCTGCGCCGGCCTGTTTGGCGATCTGGCAGGCGAGGATTTTCTCATCATCAGTGAGTAGAGCAGTCTCGATGATCACTTTAACCAGGGCACCTGCAGCATGAACGGCTGCCACAACGGCTGAGATATCACGGGCGACCAGTTCAGTATGCCCATCTTTTAATGCCCCGATATTGATGACCATGTCGATCTCGGTAGCGCCGTTTTTAAGGGCATTTTTCGCCTCGAAGACTTTCGTTTCGGTGGTATTGGCACCCAGAGGAAAGCCAATGGTTGTACACACCTCTACGTCTGTGTCAGACAGGAGCTCTGCACATTTTTTTACATGGACGGGGTTGACGCAAACCGAGGCGAAATGAAATTTTCGGGCTTCCAAACAGAGTAGAGTGATCATCTCCACCGTGGCGTCAGGTTTGAGCAAGGTGTGATCGATCATCTTGGCAAGGGATTGACGATCAGAGGCCAAAATTGGTTGCTCGGTTGAATTTTTATCTGAATTCATGGTCACATCCTATTTTTAAAGTGAGTTGTTTTCAAAACCGTGGTTATTAAAACGTCCTTGCTGCTGCTGATGCTTTTGTATTGTACCAAAATTTAAACACTAAGGTTGAAATGAAGCCCATCCCGCATTTATTATAATAAGCAACGTGTGAAGATAAAAGCCGATTGGAGCCCACCTGAACTTTAACATTAATGATTTTTTCCCTTATCCCTTTTCTAAAGATAAACAATAGATTTGCATGTTTTTTAGTTATTGATACTATAATAAGAGTATAATCATGGTGTCAAGAATGACGTGTTTACGATGTAAACCGACAATGTGGTGGTTTGGCGCCCGCATGGGCGTCTTTTAATGAGTAAGGGAAAGTAGACGATGAGAACGATTGCCTGGAACGACGATCACAACACGATCGAAATGATTGACCAAAGAATCCTCCCGCGTGAACTTGTGATCCTTTCTTATAACGATTATCGTGCTGTTGCTGATGCCATTCGAGATATGGTCATCCGGGGGGCCCCGGCGATTGGCGCTGCAGCAGCCTTTGGTATGGCGATGGCGGCTTACCAATCTGATGCGGAATCCATGCAAGCATTGCTGGCAGATCTAGAATCTGCTGGTGAATTTCTCAACCTGGCACGCCCGACAGCGGTTAACCTCTCATGGGCAGTCAAGCGTATGCTTGATGCCGCGCAGGCGTTTAAAGGCACCTTCGCGGAATTGCGAGCCAAATTGTTGCAATTAGCCAAGGATATCGCTGACGAGGATGTTGAAATCAATAAACGGCTGGCGACCTTTGGCGCTGAGTTGATTGAGGATGGCGACCATATCATTCATCACTGTAATACCGGCGCGTTGGCTACGGTGGACTGGGGTACAGCACTGGGTGTGATTCGCATGGCCCATGAACAGGGTAAGCGTATCCATGTGTATGTGGATGAAACTCGACCCCGCTTGCAGGGAGCACGCCTGACAGCCTGGGAATTAGAACAATATGGGATCCCTTACGATATTATCACCGATAATTCAGCAGGCTATTTGATGCGAAAAAACATGGTGCAAAAAGTTATTTTCGGAGCAGACCGGGTGGCCGCGAACGGTGATGCTGCCAACAAAATTGGCACTTATATGTTGGCCCTGGCGGCTTATGATAATGGCATTCCCGCGTATTGTGCCTTTCCGGTATCGACGATTGATTTTGATCTTCCCCGGGGCGAATTGATCCCGATTGAAGAACGAGATCAGTCAGAAGTGCTGGAGTTGACCCTGATGGGTGAACCTGTTGCGCCTGAAGAGGCAACTGCGCGCAATTTTGCGTTTGATGTGACACCAAACCGCTTAATTTCTGGTTGGGTGACGGAAAAGGGCGTGATTTACCCGCCCTTCAACAGCAATATACTGTCAGCGATGAAAGAGTGAGGAAAACCTTTGAGCATCATTTTAACGGGTTCAATTGCCTTTGATTATTTAATGTCGTTTCCGGGGTATTTTAAAGATCATATCCTCCCGGAGCACCTTGAATCGATCAGCCTTTCTTTTTTAGTGGATGATATGGATCGCCGTCCAGGAGGTGTGGCAGCAAATATCGCGTATACATTGGGGTTATTGTGCGAAGTGCCCAAACTTGTGGCCACGGCCGGGGTGGATTTTACGGAGTATCGGCAACTGCTGGAAGATGTAGGTGTGGATACCTCGGGGGTTAAGATCATTGAAGATAAGTTTACGGCATCTTTTTTTGTGAATACTGATCGATCGAATGCGCAAATTGCCAGTTTTTATGCTGGGGCGATGGCGGATGCGGCGGTTATTTCAATGAATGATTTAGGGTTAACCGCTGAAGATATTGTGGTGATTTCACCCAATGCACCGGATGCAATGATTAAATATGCCCGGGAGTGCCAGGATTTGAAGGTGCGCTATGTGTTTGATCCCAGCCAGCAAATTGTGCGTTTGAATGAAAAGGATTTGATCACTGGCATCTCGGGGGCGCACGCGCTATTTGTGAATGAATATGAGTTTGAACTTTTGCAAAAGCACACCCAATTAACAGCAGAGGAAATATTAACTCAATTATCCTTTGCTGTGATAACGCGGGGTGAAGAAGGCTCGCAGGTATTTCAGAAAGGAGAATTTTTAAGTGAAGTGCCCGCTTTTCCACCCAGGCGAATCCTTGACCCGACAGGCGTCGGTGATGCCTTCAGGGCTGGCTTTTTGAAGGGATATATCAACGGTTTGAATCTCGTTCTGTGCGCTCAAATGGGAGCGCTGGCTGCAACCTATTCTTTGGAAGAAATTGGGCCGCAATCTCAATGCTATTTGATGACGGATTTTGTTGACCGCTTTCGCACACGCTTTGACGATCAGGGCGCACTGGACATGTTTTTATTGGGATAGTAATATTTTTTTAAATTAATTTTACTGATCATTTGTATCGGAGGATTTGATGGACAAATTTGACATTAAGGATATTGACCTTGCCGAAGGTGGGCGACGCAGAATTGAGTGGGCCGAACGAGAAATGCCTGTATTGCGCTCGATTATTGAACGCTTTAAGCGTGAAAGGCCATTTGAAGGTATTCGCATGGCGGCATGCTTGCATGTGACCACGGAAACCGCAAACCTGATGCGGGCTTTACAGGCTGGCGGTGCAGATGTGGTACTGACCGCTTCTAACCCACTTTCTACGCAGGATGATGTGGCGGCGTGCCTGGTCTCTCATTATGAGATCCCGGTATTTGCCATCAAGGGCGAAGATAATGCCACCTATTACAAGCATATCAAGGCCGCGTTGGATCACCGGCCGCATCTGACGATGGATGATGGCGCTGACTTGGTGAGCACGCTGCATATGGAGCGTCGCGACCAGTTGCCAGAGATCATCGGTGGCACCGAAGAAACGACCACAGGGGTGATCCGTCTGCGAGCCATGGCAATGGACAATGAATTAAAATTCCCTGTCATCGCCGTCAATGATGCCATGACCAAGCACTTTTTTGACAACCGCTATGGCACAGGCCAATCAACGATCGACGGCGTGATTCGTGCGACCAACATCCTTTTGGCTGGCAAAGCCTTTGTTGTGGCTGGCTATGGGTGGTGTTCGCGCGGGCTGGCGATGCGTGCCCGGGGCATGGGTGCTAATGTAATCGTGACCGAGGTAGACCCATTGAAGGCCTTAGAAGCGGTCATGGACGGTTTTCGGGTTATGCCGATGATGGAAGCCGCGCCGATCGGGGATATTTTCGTTACCCTCACCGGCGACATCAATGTGATTGATAAGCATCATTTTGAGGTGATGAAGGATGGCGCGATTGTGGCCAATTCTGGACATTTCAATGTTGAGCTGAATATCCCGGCGCTGGAAGAAATGGCTGTAGACAAGCGGCTTGTGCGGCCTTTCGTTGACGCATACGATCTGCCAGATGGACGCACCATTCATATTTTGGGTGAGGGTCGCCTGGTCAACCTGGCTGCTGCCGAAGGACATCCTGCCAGCGTGATGGACATGTCCTTTGCGAACCAGGCATTAGGTGCAGAATTCATCATTAAAAATGCTGGTAAACTGGAAAACAAAGTTTATAATGTTCCGGAAGACATTGACATGGAGATTGCCCGCTTGAAACTGGAAGCAATGGGTATTGAAATTGATGTGCTGACGGAAGAACAGGTTGCTTATTTGAGTTCCTGGCAGGAAGGCACGTAAAACCATTTTGTTAAAAATGACAGGTCATCCCGGAATTCCGGGATGACCTGTTTTATTTTTGTAAAAGAATGGCTTGGGGTTTTACCAAGCCATACTGAGCCATTGATTATTAATCAATGGTTTGTAAGTTTTGCTTTTTCTCAGTCCATATCATCGGCATATTCATCATCAGAATCAGACCAGGGAGTTCCTCCGCCATCAAGGATTGACTGTTCGCGAATGGCTTTCTCGATTTCACTGGCCAGCTCTTCATTTTGTCGCAAGAATTCCTTGGAATTTTCACGCCCCTGCCCGAGACGAACATCTCCATAGGAGTACCACGAGCCGTGCTTGTTGACAATATCCAATTCTGTGCCCAGGTCAAGGATATCACCAATTTTTGAGATGCCCTCATTGTACATAATATCAAATTCGGCTGTACGGAAAGGTGCTGCCACCTTGTTTTTAACAACCCTGACCCTGACACGGTTGCCGGTAATCTCTGCGCCGGATTTAATGGATTGGATGCGACGAACATCCAGGCGCACCGAAGCATAGAATTTGAGCGCATTTCCACCGGTGGTGGTTTCGGGATTGCCAAACATCACACCGATTTTGTGGCGCAACTGGTTGGTGAAAATCACGGCCGTGCGGGTTTGGCTGATGGCGCCGGAGAGCTTGCGCATGGCTTGAGACATCAACCGGGCCTGGGTGCCCATGGTTGGATCGCCCATATCGCCTTCAATTTCCGAGCGAGGTACCAGGGCGGCAACTGAATCGACCACGACGATATCCACAGCACCGGAGCGCACTAGGGTTTCAGCGATTTCTAAGGCTTGCTCACCTGTATCTGGTTGTGAAATCAGGAGCTCGTCAATATTTACGCCGCATTTGGCAGCATAAACTGGGTCCAGCGCGTGTTCCATATCGATAAATGCAGCCGTCCCGCCTAATTTCTGGGCTTCAGCCACGATGTGCTGACAAATTGTCGTCTTGCCTGAAGCCTCTGGCCCAAAGATTTCGCTGATGCGCGCTCTGGGCATCCCACCGACGCCCAGGGCAATATCCAGGCTGAGCGACCCGGTAGGGATAGCATCCACAGCGAGGTGTTTTGCCTCACCAAGTTTCATGATTGAGCCTTCACCATAACGTTTGACAATGTCCTTCAGCGCTTTGTCCAGCACTGTTTTCTTTGCATCATCCATGAGGTCATCCTTTTCTAAGGTTCCTCGCGAAGAGGATAAATATGTTTTTATTTAAACGGTCTGTTTTTACCTGGTTAATGATCGTGTATTGATATTTATTGCAATGATTTTATTTTAGCACATATGTTCACTCTGGTCAAGAGATCACTCACCGCTGAGGAGCAAAACGAAGGGGTCAAACAACTGGTAGTACCCGCTCATTCGCCACAGGCAATAGGCACCCATCTGTTCCGGCGTCTTGTCGATCTCATAGTGCGCCATAGATTCAAAATGCGACCCAGCCGGACCGAGCCGGGTTTCTAAATGGAGATGGGGGCTGCTGGAGTAACCCGTGTTGCCAACCGTGCCAAGCACTTGTCCGCAGTTGATTGTATCGCCATATTGAAAATTGGGCGGGTTTTCCATATGGGCATAGACATGGTAAATAGCATACTCACCAGAGACCTGGGGCGGGTCAACTTCAGGGCAATAGAGGCGATAGTGAGGGTCATCTGGAACGAGCTGATAATTATTTTTAAGCAACTCCTGAAGCTGATCTGGCAGGTCGGTGAGCGGGGTTTCAATCATTAGTGCGAAACCATAGGGAAGGTCATTTTCGGTTAAAGTCATCACAACGCGGCCCGACATGATCGCATAGATTTCGATGCCTTCGATGGATTGCCGCTCGCCGCGTTGAAAATAGGCAAAATCAACACCGTGATGACCGGTATCCTGACCAAAATGTGGGGGAATGTCTAGGGGGTTGGCCAGGATTAGCGACAAGCTTTCAATCGTTTCATCTTCTAAAGGGCAACAAGTCTGAAAAGTTGGCGTTGGTGTAAGGCTGGGAGCCAACGTGGGGGTGCTGGTGGCGGTTTCAGTTGGCGGTGTGGTATGTGTTGGCGTGGGCGGCATGGTGGTTGCCACAGAAGGGCTGGCCGGTATTTCAGGCTGACAGGCGGCAAGCAAGGCGATCATTAACAGCAAAATTAACTTCATAGTACAGGTTGAATTCGGCGGCATTCCAGGTAAAACCGTTTTGTTTTTGCCGTGCCCATGGAAAATGTCTTGTGTGGCAAGGCGCCATCGAGAATTACAGTTCTAAACAGTTCCGATTTGTCCATACCCGGAACATAAAAGCCGGTGTTACCCACTTTTTGGCCGAGTTCAAATAACACATCTTCGCCATGAACGTAATCGATTTTTTCTGCCCCGCGTTTTACCATTAAGGCGTCCAGGAAGCTTTGCAGTGTTCCAACGGGCAAGTTTTCTTGTGTGTCCTGAATTGAAAGAAGTTTCAGTCCATCTGGGGCAATCATACCAACCTGATGACCGGGCCTGGGTGCGGAATCAACCGCTGAAATCAACTGCTCTGCTGTGTCGATTACAGCAACCGAGAAGTGCCGCCCCCAGTAAGCCTGCATCTCTTCAAGGATATTGGTATTTAAACCAAATAGCAGACGATGGATTGGCTCAAAGGTTAACGCTGGGTCGTGCAAGTTTTCAATCTCCACCAGGGCGTAACGCGCCGGATGGTTACTGCTCACCGATGGCTTGATTTCTTCCCAAATAGCTTTTGCAGTCGCTAATGAGTGATTACCATCTCCCATTGCAAACAACAGGGGCTGATATTGACCCGGCTCGAGGCTATATTTTTCTGAGAAAACCTGGGGTTCAATCAATTGTTTTAATGCATCATGAATACCCTGTTCAATTTGGGCACTATTGATCGCGTAACCCGTCAGATGACCACTGTCAAGCATGAGTTCAAAGTCGTATAATTTGTTAAGGTTGTCAATTTGTTCTTCAAGGGGGTCAAAGACGGTATTTTGGGGATCATCGAAAAGTACAAGAATGTGCGGCGTTTCCAGGGGCGCCTGTTTTCGAATGCGGATGCGAGGCGGCAAACGGTCAATAATGGTGCCCTCAGTCGCACGAATCAGGGTTTGGGCACCGGGAGTGTAGTCGTAATGTTCTAAATCAATGCAAACCATTAAGCCCTGGCGGATGTAACCATTAATCCTTCGGCGCACATAAATTAACCCTTCAATGGGCTGGAAAACCCCTGATTGGAGATAGTTGTGCATTGCAAGATGGGTTTTCTTGAGGCGTTCTTCCTCCTGCGGGACGTCAAGGTACACTTCTGGAAAAATCATATGCAAAGTAGAGGGTGCATCGTCGACGATTTCTTCAACCTTTTGCCAATACTCAGGTTCTGCTGTGAATTGATCGCAGGCGATGACAGACCATCGCTGTAAATCAATACCATCTTTAGGTAAAAGGATGTGCGGGTAATGGAGTCCGAGCTCTTGAAAATTTATCACTGGTTTTGTCCTTGGTTAGTTTGTTGTTTAAGTCCCATTTTAACTGAATTTTGAAAAAGGGGGATTTCTAATCAGAGCGCCTTAAAAATTTTTTAACGGCTTGATTATCGTATCAACCATCTTCGATTGGTGTTGATGGTGGTTAAAACAATCAAGGTTGTTGAATTGCCAACAACCTTGATAAAAAAGATTTACTATAGAAAAATACCTGGTTAGGGTTTGATTAATTGAGGATCTATGCCGGAAACATAGGCAATTCCAATTGTGCCAGGGCCGGTATGTGTGCCCAGTACCGGACTGAGACTCGCCAACATGGATTCATCTGGATTAAATTTCCGTTCAGCTTCCTGCAAAAGGTCTGCAGCGGTTTTTTCAGCGGAATCATGGACAACACCGAAGATATTTATGGGAGATTTACCGTTGACTTCTGCTTCGACCAGTTCAGTCAAACGTGCGTGGGCACGTTTTGATGTGCGTACTTTTTCAAGCGCTTCAACCTGGCCTTCTTTAAGATAGAGAATGGGCTTAAGCTTGAGGGCTGTACCTAAAAACCGGGAAGCCCCCCCGATGCGTCCACCGCGATGAAGGAATTCCAGCGTGTCTACCGCAAAGAAAACCTGCGTGTGGTCGCGTACTGTTTCAACGAGCTTCACGCACGCGGCCAGGGTTGCCCCGTGCTTGGCCGCTCGAGCTGCTGCTAAGACCATGAACGCCAAGGGGAGGGAGGTGTATTGTGAATCGACCAGTGCAATCTTGGCTCCTGGAACCAACTTTTTTGCCTGAGTGGCTGAATCAAGTGTTCCGGAGAGAGCTGAGGAGATAACAATCGTCAGAATTTCATAACCCTTAGCGTGTAATTCCTTGAAGATATCGAGAAAAGCTTGGATTGTCGGCTGTGACGTCGACGGCATCACAGCGGCCGTGGAAAGACGGTTATAAAAAGTTTTCGGATCAATATCAACATTGTCCAGTAACATTTCCTCACCCCAAATAACAACCAGCGGCACAACGGAAATATTGTTGGCAGAGATAAGATCATCAGGCAAATATGCGGTGGAATCGGTTACGATCGCTATTTTTGACATTGGAATCCCTTTCTAAAGATAAAACTTATAAATTATTTCAGTTCCTAACTTATTTACATTATTAACACAGGTCTATAAAAACAGTTGCGGTAAATTGACGAGGTGCTGTTATATTTGCATGATTTCGATGACAATAATGAAATCAGAATGAAAATCCCCTTGACCTGAGGGTGGTTCCATACTAAAATCACAGTTCGGAAAATTGACAAAAAGAAAAGCTGTGTTGGCTGATTGTGTTTGAAAATCTGACAGAACGATTATCGGGAATATTCCAAAACTTACGTCGCCGGGGGCATCTTTCTGAGGCGGACGTGGATGCGGCTATGCGCGAAGTTAGGCTGGCATTATTAGAAGCGGATGTTCATTATGGCGTGGTAAAGCAGTTCACCAACCGGGTAAAAGAACGCGCGGTGGGCCACGATATTTCAAGAGCGCTAAATCCCGCCCAGCAGGTTATCAAAATCGTCAATGAAGAGCTGATCAACACCCTGGGCTCGCCAAGCCCGCTGAACTTGAAAGGAGAACGGCCCTATGTCGTCATGCTGATGGGCTTACAGGGTTCAGGTAAGACGACTGCGGCGGCAAAACTGGCCAGGCGGTTAAGGGCCATGGGTGAACGTATTCTGCTGGTCGCTGCAGATCCTTACCGACCGGCAGCGGTGACCCAACTGCAAATCCTTGGAGAGCAGATCGGGGTACCCGTCTTCCACGAGGCAGGTCTTGCGCCGCCAAAACTGGCTGAAAAAGCATACCAAACCGCCCGTAAAGGCGGTGTTGGTGTGGTCATCTTCGATACAGCCGGCCGTTCGCAGATGGACCCGGAACTGATGGATGAGCTGCGCGCGATCGAGAGGAAAGTGCCTGTCACCGAAACAATACTGGTCATTGACGCCATGATCGGTCAGGAAGCCTTGAACGTTGCACAGGGTTTCAGGGAGGTATTACCTGTATCGGGCTTGTTTTTAACTAAAATCGATGGCGATGCACGCGGCGGCGCGGCGATTTCGATTAGAGAAATGACCGGCATTCCGATAAAATTCCTGGGTGTTGGTGAGTCTGTCGATGCAATTGAGGAGTATAATCCTGATAGGCTGGCTTCCCGAATTTTGGGTATGGGTGATTTGCTGGGATTAATCGAAAAGGCTGAAACTGCCTTCGACCAGCAGGAAGCTGAAAAGCAAGCCGAAAAGCTGATGCGCGGCGAATTTACACTGGAAGATTTTGCCAAACAATTAAAACAAATGCGCAAGATGGGTCCTTTGGCACAGGTGATGGAAATGTTACCCGGTCAGATGGGCCAAGTTGCTAAACAAGTTGATCCTCACGAAGCCGAGGGTCAACTGAAACAAATTGAAGCGGTGATTAACTCGATGACAGTCGAGGAGCGCCAAAGTCCGAAAATTTTGAATGCCAGCCGCAGGCGCAGAATTGCGTATGGGTCGGGATTGGATGTGCAAATGGTCAATCAGGTCATGAAGCGCTTCAGAGAAACCCAGCGGCTGTTAAAGACCCTGCAGAAATCGGGCGGCAAAGGTTTAAGCCGCTTGATGGGTTAGCCTGAGAATGCGAAAGATGTGCGTTTCCTTCAACGCCCCTCAAGCTTTCTTGCAAATCGGGCAAAATAAATGATAAACAAAGACTAAGAGGAGCGAAAGTTCGATGGTACGTATTCGATTACGCCGGGTTGGACCCCGGAATCAAGCAAGTTATCGGGTCATTGTTGCCGATAAGGAAAGTCCGCGCGACGGGCGGTTTATTGAAATTGTCGGGCATTATAACCCGCGGACACATCCTTCAACGATCGTTTTGAAGGATGACCGCATCATCTACTGGCTGGGCGTTGGTGCACAACCAACAGAAGCTGTGGCGGGATTGTTCAGACAAACCAAATTGTGGGAGCGCTATTAGCGCTATAAAGCTGGCGAGGATCTGGAAACACTGCTCGAAGAAGCGGACAAGGTTTACCAAACACGGGTGACTGATCCCCGCACCAACCCACCGCAGAC
Source organism: Chloroflexota bacterium (assembly GCA_012522475.1). Classification (GTDB taxonomy): domain Bacteria; phylum Chloroflexota; class Anaerolineae; order Anaerolineales; family Anaerolineaceae; genus Brevifilum. The sequence goes on from JAAYKH010000002.1 coordinate 54,033, forward strand.
AAATTAGCACCAAAGAGAGTATTGAGGCAAATATGAAAGGCGAAAACCTGCAAGGTTTGGTTGAGTTTGTCGCTCGATCTTTGGTCGATGATCCAACTGAAGTGAAGGTAAACCAGTACCAGCGCGGTTCTACCATTCAGCTGGAATTAAATGTCTCTAAGGAAGATATGGGCCGGGTGATCGGCAGGGGCGGCCAGGTCGCTAATGCCATCCGAACATTACTGAAGGTTGCAGCTGCACGAGAAGGCCAACAAGTCAATTTGGATATTGTTGAACCTTATTAAAGGCAAAAGGGGAAGGATGCCGCTCAGATTTGGAAATGACGCAGGCTCAGACAGGAATGCTGAGCCTGCCTTTCTTGTTTTAGGGAAATTACGGCGTGCACATGGGATTTCAGGTGAGCTTACCCTGGAAGTTTATACGCGTATGCCGGAATTGTTGGATGCTGGTCAGGTTATTTTTATTGGTGAAACATACCAAGCCTTCACAATTCAATCAACGCGCCCTAAAGGCAAACTCTTGCTATTGAAGTTTGCTGAGATTAAAGATCGAACTGAAGCCTCAGCGCTGACCAATCAACTCGTTTACACAAAATCCGAACATTTACCATCGTTGCCTGAAGATGATTTTTATCTTCACGAGCTGATCGGACTGGATGTTTTTGACACCGATGACAACCACCTGGGGGTCTTAACTGAAATTTTAGAAACCGGTGCCAATGATGTCTATCTAGTGAGGGACAGCGCTGGCGTTGAAGTATTAATTGCCGCGGTGGAAGAACAGATCCTGGAAATTGATCTGGAACAGGGCAGAATGACGGTGTTAATCATCCCGTGGTATGGTGAGGGGGCTTGATGAATGATGAGAAGAAGTATTGGATCGGCTTTAATCTGGTAAAAGGGATTGGTTCGGTTCGTTTCAAACAAATCCAGGCACATTTTGGAAACCTCTCTGAAGCATGGCTTGCGCCGATTGAGATATTTCGAGATATTGGTATACCGGCAAAAGCGCTAAAAAATCTCAGCGCGGTTCGGGAAGAAGTTGACCTTGATCGTTTGTGCGAGACTATCGCCAATGACGATGTGCTGGTGCTGACATTGTTAGACGAGGACTACCCGAGATTATTAAAAGAAATTGATCAATCCCCGCCTGTAATTTATATCAAGGGCAGCCTGACGCCGGCGGATGAATTTGCTGTTGCTATGGTTGGTACCCGCCGGGTTACAGCCTACGGGCAGCAGGTCGCACGGGATACCAGCACTTACCTGGCCGGCCACGGGTTGACGATTGTGAGTGGGTTGGCGCGCGGGGTAGATGCCCTGGCACATCAACATGCGTTACAGGCAGGCGGTCGAACAATCGCTGTATTGGGATGCGGTGTGGATGTGGTCTACCCGCCGGAACATCGTCAGTTGGCAGAAGCCATTGTTGAAAACGGTGCGTTGATTAGTGATTATCCGCTGGGTACTCAGCCGGAGGGAAGTAACTTCCCGCCCAGGAATCGGGTTATCTCGGGGCTTTCACTGGCGACGATTGTTGTTGAAGCCGGGGAGCGCAGTGGTGCGTTGATCACAGCCGACTTTGCGGTTGAACAAGGCCGAGATGTGTTTGCAGTGCCTGGTTATATTTTTTCTCCCGCCAGCAGGGGTACAAACCGCTTAATTCAAAAGGGAGCTTTTGTGATGTCTTCTCCGCAGGATGTTCTGGATGTACTTGACTTATCTCAGATAGAAGATTATAAAGACGCCCGACAGGTATTTCCGGCAGATACAACCGAAGCGAAAATATTGCAGGTGATGGACTATGAACCCATGCACATTGACGAAATCTGTAATCAGACGCAGCTGCCCATTGAAAAGGTGTCGGCATCGCTGACATTGATGGAGCTAAAAGGGATGATTCAACATGTAGGCGGAATGCGATATTCAGCAATTCGCGAAATTGGCGGAAAATGAGGCAAAGATGAATTATGAAAATTTTTATGCAGTGATCATGGCTGGCGGCAGTGGAACGCGACTCTGGCCCCTTTCACGAAAGAGCCAGCCAAAACAATCCCTGACTTTAACTGGCAGCCGCTCTTTGTTTCAATCAGCGGTGGATAGATTACAGGGCTTGTTTCCCCTTGAAAGAGTTTTGGTTGTAACCATCGCTGATCAGGTCGAGATGCTCAGCCGTGAATACCCTGAAATTCCGCGTGAAAATTTTATTATCGAACCGATGCCGCGCGGCACTGCTTCGGTGGTTGGTCTGGCAGCGGTTGCACTTAACGCCAGGCATTCCGATGCGACCATGGCAATCCTGACGGCTGATCACCTGATGAAGAATGCTGACCGCCTCAGACAATTGTTACGGTCTGCCTTTGCTGTTGCTCAACAGGATTATCTGGTTACCCTGGGCATAACACCCACGTACCCGGCTACAGGATATGGATATATTCAACGGGGGGGTTCCGTTGGTAAATTTGAGGGTTTGGATGTTTTTGAGGTAAAAAAATTCAAAGAGAAACCACAAGAAGCTCAGGCAAAATTGATGATTGAGGACGGCGCGCATGTGTGGAATTCGGGAATGTTCATCTGGCGAGTCGAAACAGTTTTGGATGAAATTGAACGTCAAATGCCAGACTTGCATCTGAAATTAAGTACGATTGCAGATCACTGGAGACAACCTACAAGAGTGGCAACCCTTGAAACCGTTTGGCCAACCATCCAGCCGCAGACCATTGATTACGGTATTATGGAAAATGCCAAAAATGTTGCCGTCATTCCCACAATTGACCTGGGGTGGAATGATGTGGGCAGTTGGGAATCGCTTTTTGATTCGATTGAAGCAGATGATTCTGGAAATATTATTTTAAGGGGCGACCCGATCCTACTTGACACACAGAGTACACTCATTTGTGGTGATTTTTCCAAGCGTTTAATCGTCACCATCGGTATCAAAGATCTGGTAATTATCGATTCTGGCGATGCCCTTTTAGTTTGCGACCGCAAACAGTCGCAACGGGTTCGTGAAATTGTCGATCACCTGAAAGAGCAAGGCCGCGTCGATTATTTGTAGGAGTTTTATAAATTGAATGCTTATTGTGTAAAATGTCGAGAAAAAAGAGAAATTGCAGACCCTGTCCCGGCTTTTAATGTCGCTGGTGCTCCAATGACAACGGGGACCTGTATTCAATGCGGTACAAAAATGGTCCGCATGGGTAGAACAGAAGCCCATGAGGGTTTGCCTCAACCCGAAGTTAAGCGGAAAAAGCAAGTTGAGCGTCAGGGTAAGCTGGTCATCGTGGAATCCCCTGCGAAAGCAAATACCATCAGCCGGTTTCTGGGTGACGGCTATACGGTGCGAGCTTCTGTGGGGCATGTGCGCGATCTCTTGCGTTCAAAATTGTCTGTTGATGTTGACAACCATTTTGCACCTCAGTATCGGGTGCCCAATGAAAAGCGAAAAGTCGTAAAAGAAATCAAAGCGCTGGCGCAAAAGGCAGAATCGATCTACCTGGCGACAGCCCCTGACCGGGAAGGCGAGGCGATTGCCTGGCACTTGATGGAAGCAGCAGAAATTGATGCAGGGCGCACCAACCGGGTCGTCTTCCATGAAATTACCAAAGATGCTGTAAACCATGCCTTTGATAACCCGAGAGCGATAGATATGGACCTGGTCGATGCCCAACAAACACGGCGAATCTTGGATCGTTTGGTTGGATACGGCATCAGCCCGATATTGTGGAAGAAAGTTCGCAGTCGTCTCTCCGCCGGCCGAGTTCAATCCGTTGCCCTGCGCTTAATTGTTGAACGTGAACGTGAGATTGAAAACTTTAACCCCATTGAATACTGGTCTATCGACGCAGACTTTTTGCCAGAGGGAGGCCAGATTGCCTACCGTGCCCGACTTTCAAAAATCAATGATGAGGATTTTCAACTCGGAAATGAAGCGGTGGTCACCCCCATTCTGGCGGACATGCGCACGGCTGAGTATACGGTTGAATCGATCAAGCATGGCAAGCGCAAACGAAACCCATCGCCGCCATTTATTACCAGTACACTCCAGCAGGACGCTTCGCGAAAGCTTGGGTTTACTGCCCGTAAAACCATGGCAGTTGCGCAGCAATTATATGAAGGTATCGAGCTGGATGGACATGGAACTACGGGTTTAGTTACCTATATGCGGACCGATTCAACCACCATTTCGAAAACGGCGTCGGATGAGGTTCGGCAATATATACGAGTAAATTATGAAGCAGCGTATTTACCAGATCGAGCACCCGTTTATAGAACCCGTACCAAGTCTGCACAGGAAGCGCACGAGGCCATACGCCCGACATCCATTTACCGGACGCCCAAAACAATTCGAGCCTTCCTTACGCGAGATCAATTTAAACTCTACCAGCTGATCTGGCAGCGATTTATTGCTTCCCAGATGACGCCCGCCATCTATAAAACTCTGTCTATCGAAGTGCGAGGCGAAGGCGTGAAGGATCTGTATCTGCTGCGGGCTTCGGGGAGCCAGCTTGAATTTCTGGGTTTTCTTTATATTTATGAAGAGGGCAGGGATGAAGATCAGCACGAAGAGGCAGAAGGCGATAGCGATAGAATCCCAATTGATGATATCCGCGAAGGCCAGCAACAGACGCTTCAGGAACTCTTTCCTGAACAGCATTTTACGCAACCTCCGCCGCGTTTTACTGAGGCCTCACTGGTTAAAACCTTGGAAGAAAATGGCATTGGACGGCCTTCAACTTATGCCCCCATCCTGACCACGATTCAAAACCGTGGTTATGTCGTCAGGGAGGAAAAGCGTCTTTTGCCGACGGAAATAGGTTTCCTGGTGAATGACCTGGTGGTGGAATTTTTCCCTAACGTGGTTGATGTTGGGTTTACCTCGAGTCTGGAAAACCAATTGGATTTGATCGCCACTGGTGATGCCGCCTGGGTTGAGGTGATTGAAGATTTTTACAAATCCTTTTCTGAGCGCTTGGCACATGCTGAGGCTACCATGCCAGAAAAGAAGGCTGAACTGGATAAAATTGGTCGAGCCTGCCCGGAATGCGGCCATGATTTGGTTCTTCGATGGGGCAGGTATGGCAAGTTTATCAGTTGCAGCAATTTTCCCGATTGCCGGTATACGGAGCCTTATCTCGAGAAAATTGGTATGTCATGCCCGGTATGTGAACAGGGTGAGATCGTTAGGCGAAAAACAAAACGCGGGCGAACATTTTACGGTTGTTCAAGATACCCCGATTGTGACTTTACATCCTGGAAACAACCCATCCCCAAACCATGTCCGAACTGTCAGGGAACCCTGGTACTATCCAATGGGCGCCAAGTTGAATGTATGCAATGTGGAACGACTTACCCGCAGGATCAGATCATCGAAGAGACTGAAGTGGCATAAAGCTTGCATCGGTTAATCTGAGGCTCGCGCTTGCGCGAAACGAGCGTTTATTCTAAAATTGTGATAAGGTTTGTTCTTAATGTAAAAGATGGGAGCGAGCGATGAACTCGGAGAAGCTGAAAAAGTATCTTGAAGACTTCAGAATCATGCTGGCAGTTGGGGCTGTGATTGGCTTGATCCTGGGATTGGTAATTGGATGGGGTATTTGGCCAGTACAATGGACGGATCTTGCGCCCTATCATTTGCGCCCTGATCTGCGAGAAGATTATTTGCGGATGGCGGTTTTTACATCGACTTCTGTGGGCGATATTGCGCTTGCAGAAAAAGCCTGGTATGAACTGGGGGATACGGCCCTTGAAACCATGGATACGGTGCGCAATCAACCTGGATTTCTTTCGGACGCTCAGATCGCCAGCTTTATGACTGCCATCAATGCAGACGCGGGAGAGGTGCTTCCTGAGGTTGAGGAAGTTATCCCGGCAGAGGGCGTAGAAACCGAGCGCAGCGGTCCGAACTGGTCGTTACTGGTACGCTTATGTTTTGGGCTTGTGGCTGTAATTATTGGTGTGGCGCTGTTCTTTTTTTGGAAGTCAAAAACTTCCCGTGACAGTAAACCAGGCGCTCCTGACCCACATAGCCGGTTTGATGATGCGGGGTACGACCAGGACATCATGTCATTTACCCAGGAACCTGAACCGGGTTATATACCATCTTTTCAAACGGAACATGCCGAACCGGTGGCCCAGTTTATGACAACCTACATGGTTGGCGATGACCTTTACGATGATTCCTTCAGTATTGATGCGGTCACGGGTGAATTTTTAGGAGAATGCGGCGTTGGGATTTCTGAAACAGTCGGTGTGGGTGAACCAAAGCGCGTGACTGCATTTGAAGTCTGGCTGTTTGATAAAAATGATATTCAAACAGTGACAAAAGTGGTCATGAGCGAACATGCCCACGATGATGACAAAATCCGCATGCGCTTGGAGTCTAAAGGTGAATTGGTCCTGGCAGAACCCGGGAAGGTCGTTTTACTGGAAACAGCCACCCTGCAGCTTGAGGCACGCATTATCGATATGAAATATGGCGAAGGCGCCGCACCGGATTTAAGTTTCTTTGAAAGGCTGACGATGGAGCTGATCGTTTGGCCTAAGGAGCCTTCACTTTCTTAGACTAGCATCCCCTGAATTAAATAATAAGTCCCTACAAATGTGCGGGGCTTTTTGCTATATTAATCGATGGAAAGAATTTTAAGTTCGATAATTTCCTGGTTGGGCAAGACGACTTTTACGCAATCACCGACTTTGTGACCGATAAGCGCGCTGCCCATCGGGGATTGATGAGAGATTTTTCCTTCACTTGGATTGGCTTCTTTACTGCCCACCAGGCGGTAGGTTTCAGGTGGGTAATCAGCCTCTTTAACAGTGACTTTGGCACCAATGGCAACCTCGTTGTAGTTGGATCGGGTTTCGATGATTTTCACATTCAGAAGAATTGCCTCGATTTCCTGGATGCGGCCTTCTAAGAAGCCCTGATCCTCCTTTGCCTTATGATAATCGGCATTTTCAGAAAGATCGCCCATGGAGATAGCATGTTTCAGACGTTCTGAAAGCTCTTTGCGGCCATTTTCTTTCAGCTCCTGGAGCTCGGTTTCGAGCTTGTTTTTGCCTTCGAGCGTTAAATAATATGGATTATCAATCATGGTCCCTCGTTTAATTTAGAAGAAACAAAATTGTGATCAGGGCAGAGTTTCGGGGTTGAACAACTTCTGATGCTCATCGATGGCAAACCGATCGGTCATTCCGGCGATATAGTTGCAAACAGTGCGTTCAAGCCCATCCACATCAATAGATTTTTGATATTCCTGTGGCAGGATCGATGGTTCGTCGATATATGCATTGAACAGGTTCTCAACGACCCGTTCAGCTTTGACTGACATTCGCACAACTCGATAATGCTGATACAGGTTTTTGTATAAAAAGTCTTTTAATTCCCGGTTCCGACGGTGCATATCTTCGCTGAATCCAACCACGTTGTAAGGGAGCTTTTGCAGCTCTTCGACGGTACGGATGCCGCTGCGTCGGATCATACGGTCGATGGATTGGATCAGGTCGGTAACCTCAATGCCGATCAGTCGACGGATCAATTGGTGGCGCGAGAGATCATCCAGAACATCGCTACGGCGTCGACCAATGCTCTCATTAACAATTTCCCACAGGGAGATGCCGGTTAATTGGCTTGGTGTGATCATCCCTGAGCGCAGCCCATCATCCAGGTCGTGTGCGGTATACGCCAGCTCATCAGCAGCATTGGTGATTTGTGCCTCAAGGTGCCCTCGCAATTTGGGGTCAAAATCCTGTGCATCAGCCACATCGTATTCGGTTTCATGCTTAACAATGCCCTCCAGGACTTCCCAGGTGAGGTTGAGCCCGTTAAATCCGGGGTAGCGATTTTCTATTTCGGTCACAATGCGATACGAATGGCGGTTATGGTTAAAGCCGCCATGCTCAATCATCAGTCGAGCCAAAGCACGCTCGCCGGAATGGCCAAAGGGCGGATGACCCAGGTCGTGAGCCAGGCAGATCGATTCCACGAGGTCTTCATTGGCGCCCAGGGCACGCGCAACGCTGCGGCCGATTTGGGCAACCTCCAGGGTGTGGGTTAAACGGGTGCGGTAATAATCACCTTCGTAATTGATGAGGACCTGGGTTTTGTACTCCAGGCGGCGAAAGGCGGTGGTATGGAGGACGCGGTCCCGATCTCGCTGAAAAGCCGTGCGATAATCCGGCTCATCTTCGGGATGTTTGCGCCCTTTGCTATCTTTGCTGCGAATGGCGTAGGGGGCCAGGAACTGGTCTTCCAATTCTTCAAGTTGATGACGCGTGAATAACATTTCGTTTTCTCCGAAATTAAGTCTTGAAGGTGATTATACCGAATGATTCCGATTTACTCACCAGGCGACGTCGCGCCCTGTGTAATCAAAGTGCCCTTGATGGCATTAACGTCGATGAGGGCTTTTTGCAGGTTGCCTGGCACAGCACCTGAAAAAATGATCACTTCCAAGGAAGGGTTATCACTGATAAGTGACAGCATCGTTTCCACTTTCGACAGCATTCCACCGGTTACATCCACGGCCTGAGATGCTGAAAGGGCAGAACGAACGTTTGGAAAGCTCTGTGGCGTGATGACGGGAATGATCGCTTCAGGCTTTTGAGGGTCTGAATAGACGCCCTGGTCAAGGCCGGCCAGCAGGATTTTTTGGGGGCGGAGTGGTTTTGCCAGTTCGAAAAACAGATCTTCAGTAGAGAGGATCGTACCACCCAGCTCAAGATCAAAGACCACATCGCCATAAACTACTGGAACGAGTCCACGCTCAAGGGCTTGCTTTATCGGTTGGAGATCCCAGGAAAGCACCTGATGATTTTCTACGATAATCCCAGCTGAAGGTGGGAAGACGATAACAGGCAGACCCGCCCGAGCTAATGCCTTAGCGATCAGCTGGTTTAAAGCCCGTGCCGCCTGCCAAACCGCTGAAAAGCCCTGCCAGTATGCTGGGCTGTTTCCACCGAATTGCGTGCGGTGGCGATTGGCAACATCATGACCAAAAGAACCCGAGCCATGCCCGATGAGAAGCCGCAAGCCTGGCAAGGCCGTGACTGCTGCAGCGATCTCGCTTGCCAGGCGCTCTATCACATCCAAGCGGGGGGTCATCGATTGCATCTTGTCGGTGATTAATGACCCGCCTAATTTTAAAAATACCAGTGGGGATGGGTCCATTAATCCCTGCCTTTTTTTATGAGCGTTGTGGTGATGACCCGGGTAGCGCCTGCAGCTAAAAGGGCTGCTTCGATAGGCTGTGTTTTTTCTGAGGGCGCCAGGGCGATCATATTCCCGCCGCGCCCGCCGCCAGAGAGTTTGGCGCCAATCGCACCAGCAGATACTGCCGCTGAGATCAGTTTTTCCAATTTTGGGCTGCTGACAGCTAATTGTTCTAAAAAATATTGGTTTTCGAGCATTAATTGACCCAGGGTACCCGTATCCCCGGCAATTAATGCCGGCCGGGCTTTTAACGTGATTTGCCCAATTTTCTCAAAGACCTGGTCATAGCTTTCTGGATCTTGCGCGTGAAGTTTGCGAACATCGGCAACGGTTGATTTGGTGGGTGATTCCTCACCAGAATCTGCGATAACCCAATGGGTGGGTTCACGGATTATCAACTGTTCGATGGGCTTACCGGGAGAATAGAGCATTGGCTTCTGATGTGCAATGACCTGATTGTCGATGCCTGAAGGTGTACCATGATGGATCTTTTCAACTTCAAATGCCAGCGCAGAGATTGCTTCAGTTGTCAGCGGCTTGCCGAGAAAATCTGTTAATGCGCGGATAATGGCAATCGTGATGGCCGCGCTGGAGCCCATGCCCGCAGCGATCGGAATGGTGGATGAAATCATCAGGGTTAGCGAAGGTAATTGATCAAGCTCGATCGCATTTAAAACTTGCTGGATCGCCACAGCAATCGGGTGGTTTTTGTCCAGGTCTGATAAAGCTGTATCCAGTTGAACGTCCGAGGCTTTGATGCGTACTTGATTTTTCCCTCCGCTAATCTTCGGTAATACCCGGGCAGTGGCAGAGACTTTGTTAACTGGAATGGCGATCGCTGGTTGACCATAAACCACGGCATGTTCACCAAAGAGGATAATCTTTCCGGGTGCTTTTGCATAAATGGCAGGCATTTTCAACCCCAATTAAAGTAAGTACAGGATGACCAGGACGGTCAGCCCCCAAAGGATAATTGTGACTTGCATTGGACGATCGGTGGTGATAATTTCTTCGGGAGCACCGCCAGAATTCTCAATGCGGACTAAATAGAGATAACGAAACAGCCCATAGAGCACGAAGGGGATGGTGAGCATCATGTGATAACTGCCCGGGGTAATTGCAGTCGAAAAGGTGTAGAGACAATAAGTCATCAACGTGGCGCTTAAAACGATGGTTAATAATTGATCGAGGAGTTCCAATGAATATCCGTCCAGGACGCGGCGGTGTGAGGATGCGTCTGAACTGAGCAGTTCGATTTCTGCCCGACGTTTTCCTATGCCAATGAACAAGGCCAAAAAAACAGTTGCGACGAATAACCAGGGAGAAAAGCGCTCGGTTTCAATGATGATCACACCAGCCGCAACCCGCATTACAAACCCGGCCGCGATGATCATCACATCGATTAAAGGCACATGTTTGAGCCAGAATGAATAAGCCAGCATGAGCACAAAATAGCCTGAAATGATCAAACCCAGCCAAAAATTGAGGAAAAATGCCGTGGGAAAGGTGAGCACACCCAGGACAACCCCCGCAATGATTGCTGTACGTGGTGATAGTTGACCGGATGCCAATGGGCGGTGTCGCTTCGCTGGGTGTTCACGATCGGATTCAATGTCGGCAAGGTCATTGATGATGTAAACCAGGCTGGATGCCAGGCAAAATAGAAAAGTTGCCACCAGGGTGATGACAAAAGAAGGCGCTGAAACCAACTGACGGTCAAAGACCAGGCCGGCAAATACAAATATGTTTTTTAGCCATTGTTTTGGCCGCATGGTTTTAATGATGTAAAGCAGTTGTTTGAGCATAGGCTGGTTCTCTCATTGCGGATTTTTGGTGTGATGTTACACAATAATTATATGCGATTTAGTACTGAAATATTGAAATTCCATGTAAATCGGGTTAAGGTACTTGGCTGCAATTATCACTCACAGGCGCACATAAATCTTTGACACACTCAACGAAAGCGAGATGTTTATGGATCTACTGATTAAACCGAGACGGTTGTCAAGCCACACACTGAGATTATACCAAATGGGATCAAAACGATACCTGTTTGCCTAAATAGGAGGAAGATCAGTTTCCTTTCAAAAATCGGGATACAATTAATTAATGAAGAAAGTACGGATTGATCTATTAATGGTTGACCGTGGCTTGGCTGAAAGCCGCAACCAGGCACAGCGCATGGTGATGGCTGGTGAGGTGCGCGTTGATGGTGAGATGGTCCACAAGCCCTCTGTTCTGGTTGCGCATGATGCCCGCGTTGAGTTAAAAGGCCGGCCAAAATATGTCTCTCGCGGGGGTGAAAAACTGGTTGCGGCGCTTGAGACCTTCGGGGTGGACCCTGCGAGAAAAATTTGCGCGGATGTGGGGGCTTCTACAGGAGGATTTACCGATTGTTTGTTACAAAACGGCGCAATTAAGGTGTATGCCATTGATGTAGGGTATGGCTTGTTGCACTGGAAATTGCGCCAGGACGAGCGTGTCGTGCTGATGGAGCGTACGAATGTGCGCTTTCTTGCCACACTGCCAGAGCCTGTAGACCTGGTGACAATTGATGCATCTTTCATTTCGCTGACTCTAATTCTTCCGGTTGTTAAAAGCTGGTTTGATGAGCCGCAGTGCGGAGTGATTGCGCTTATTAAAGCCCAATTTGAAGCAGGTAAAAAACAAGCTGCGGTGCATGCCGGCGTGATTAAAGACCGCTTGATCCATGCTGCTGTGCTGAAAGAGACCCTGTCTGAGGCGATTAATTTAGGCTTTTATCCACAAGGTTTAATCCCATCGCCTATTCGAGGGCCGAAGGGCAACATTGAGTTTTTGGTCGATCTGCGCCTGGCGCCCGGGGTGGAATTTGACAGCCTGCAGATGATCGATGATGCATTGCAAAACGCGCCCATCGAGCATAAGGAATAGCGGTTTCAAAGACTTGAGCCTTCGCATAGTAAAAAATATCATTTACTTGCTTTAATGATGGGTCATTATTGGTCTGGGGGTATAATTTCTAAAGTAGTCAGCAAACGGCTTTTTACGGTTTGCAAAATTTTTTATTGAGCATGTGGATAGAACAAGCCTGCAGTGTGCGCAAAGCAGGCGTGCTTTTGGAAATGATTGAGAAGGTTTAGGTTATACTCGAAGCTTATGATAGAAACGGTCAGAAATTTTTGTATCATTGCTCATGTGGACCATGGGAAATCGACCCTTGCAGACCGTATGCTGCAAATGACCGGCACGATCGCTGACCGGGACATGACCGAGCAGGTTCTGGATAGTATGGACCTGGAACGGGAAAAGGGCGTCACGATCAAGGCATCAGCAGTGCGTATGATGTATGAAGCTTCTGATGGTCAGACCTATGCATTGAATCTGATTGATACGCCGGGGCATGTGGATTTTAACTACGAAGTCAGCCGTGCATTGGCTGCATGCGAAGGAGCGCTGCTGGTTGTGGATGCCACCCAGGGAATTGAGGCCCAGACGCTGGCCAACCTCTACCTGGCATTGGAATCGAACCTGGTTATCATCCCGGTTATTAACAAAACGGACTTGATCTCTGCACAAACCGATGCTGTGGCTGAGGATTTGCACAACCTTTTGGGAACACCCCTGGATGAGATTATCCGCATTTCAGCCAAACAGGGTTTGAATGTAGATCAGGTCCTGAAGGCAATTGTTGCACGTATTCCAGCGCCAAAAGGTGAGGATGACCAACCCCTGGAAGCATTGATTTTCGATTCGCATTATGATTCCTATAAGGGCGTGGTGGCCTATGTGCGGATATTTAACGGCAAGCTCACGCGAAATGATCAATTGTTGATGATGTCAACCAGGGTGAAGACCTCGCCAGTAGAAATTGGCATGTTCGTGCCCAACCTTAAACCAATTGATGTGCTCAGGGTGGGTGATGTCGGTTATGTCGCTACGGGTTTAAAAACGGTTTCAGAATGCCGGGTGGGGGATACGATTACGTTTGCTTCTGGCGGGGTGCCGCAACCGCTGCCAGGGTACCAGCAGGCCAAACCAATGGTCTTTGCAGGCGTTTATCCCACTGAAGGGGAAGATTATGCCGATTTACGCGACGCCCTGGATAAATTACAGCTCAATGATGCCGCCCTGACCTTTGAACCGGAAACTTCTGAAGCCCTCAACTTTGGGTTTCGCTGCGGTTTTTTAGGTCTTTTTCACATGGAGATCATCCAGGAACGTCTCGAGCGGGAATATGATATGGATGTGGTGTTTACTGCACCTTCTGTTGAATATCGAGTCAAGCTTAATACTGGCGAGATGCTGACGATTTCTTCACCTGCTGATTTGCCAGATGAAGGTCTGATTGACCAAATCCTTGAACCATGGATGGATCTGACGATTTTCACGCCTACTGAGTATTACGGCGTGGTGATGGAACTGGCAAGAAGCAAGCGCGGCGTTTTTATCACCCAGGACTATCCCTCGCCGAACCGGGTGCAGATTTCATATGAAATTCCTCTTTCTGAATTGATCATTGATTTCTTCGATCAACTCAAATCTGGAACGCGTGGTTATGCTTCCATGGACTATCATTTTAAAGAATACCGGCAGGAAAGCCTGGTTAAGGTGGAGATATTGGTTAACGGTGAGTCGGTTGATGCATTGACCGCCATTGTGCACAAAAACGATGCTTACCATAAAGGTCAGGCTTTGGTCTCGCGGCTTAAAGAACTCATACCACGTCAACTCTTTACAATTCCAGTTCAGGCTTATTCCCAGGGAAGGGTGATCTCTCGGGCGAACGTGAAGGCGTTGCGTAAGGATGTCATTGCTAAATGTTATGGCGGCGATATTACGCGTAAAAGAAAATTGCTTGAGAAGCAGAAAAAAGGTAAACGCCGCATGAAAATGGTGGGCAATGTGGAAATCCCACAGGAAGCGTTCATGGCAATCCTTCGATTGGATAAATAATGGCAAATAAACGTGTAATCGCCAGGTCAATCCGCTGGCTGCTGCCGCTATTGATCAGCGGGTTGGTGATCTGGTTGGTTTTGCGGACGATTGATTTCCAGGCCTTTCTTTTTCATCTAGGGAAGATTCGCTGGCAAACGCTTGTTTATGCAACGATTGTCTATTTTGCCTCCTATACCTTACGTGTTTTTTGCTGGTATCTCTTGCTAAGGCAAAAAGTAACCTTTCGAGAAGCTTTTTTTACGATGGGGGTTGGCTATTTATTGAATAATATCTTTCCCTTTCGTCTGGGTGAAATCGGCCGCACAGTCATGCTGGATGATTCGGGTCGGATATCACCTTTTGAAGTGTTGTCCAGTGTGGTTATGGAGCGCATTTTTGATGTGTTTTTAGCCGCGCTATTTATTATCGGTGTTTTCCCCCGTGTTTTTAGCAGCGGCTATGACCAAAGTCTGATTTTAGTGACCTTCTTTCTGGCTACGATTGGGTTGGTCGTTTTGTTTTTGCTGGCGAAATACCGCCATCAGATTGCAGCCTGGCTAACGCAACGAGGGGCGCGGTCTCAGTTTTTGCGTGAATGGTTGATTCCGAAAATTTCCCTTACCTTGGAAGGATTTTCAGTTTTAACAGATCTAAAGACTTTTCTGCTCGCCTTTGGCAGCCTGATGTTGAGTTGGTGGCTGGCGTTTGGTCAGAATTTTCTGATTTTCAGTAGTATCTCAAAGCAACCCCCTTTTTGGTGGATGGTTTTTGTGCTCAGCGCAGGCGCGTTTGGGGCTGCGCTGCCCTCTGCCCCGGCAGGGTTGGGTGTTTTTGAGGGTGTCATGGTGGCATCCTTTGCGGTGTTAGGCGTGAGTGCAGAAATTGCATTTACACATGCCATTGTGACGCATGCCATGTCTATTTTGTATGCCAGCCTGATTGGACTGGTCGGTTTGCGACGGCGAGGTGAAGCTTTGTTCACCTTTGTACAGCGTGTGCTCAAGCGCTCGCCCCGAGCGCGTGGTGTTGAGTGAAACCTTATGAAGATTCTAATTGCCCTGACTTATTACCAGCCGCACAAATCCGGCCTGACCGTTTATGCGGTGCGTCAGGCATGTGCCCTGGCGGCCATGGGGCACGAGGTGATTGTATTAACCTCGCAATATGATCGCTCACTGCCTGCAAATGAGCGTACCACCGGTGTCGAGGTGATCCGCTTACCGGTTGCCTTTCGACTGTCCAAAGGCGTGATTATGCCGCGCATGCCACTGAAAGCATGGCAGTTGATCAAGGAAGCTGATGTGATCAACTTACACGTACCCCAAATGGACGCAGCTCTGATTGCATTGCTCTCCAAATTACGAAAAAAACCTGTGGTGTTAACCTATCATTGCGATTTGCAAATGCCAGCAGGTGGATTTAACCAATTGGCGGGGCGCGCTGCTAACCTGGCCAACCGCATCTCTGCACACCTGGCCGATGCGATTGTGCACAACACTCGCGACTTTGCCGAACAATCGCCTTTTCTGAAACGGTTTTTAGGCAAATTGACAGTCATACAGCCACCCATTATCGGTGCGCCGGTTTCGCAGGCAGATGTTGATGCCTTTGAGAAAAAATATGGGATCATATCCGGTCGGCGAATTATCGGGATGGTGGCACGTTTGGCAACCGAAAAAGGGGTTGAATACCTGATTCAGGCGATGCCTGAGGTGCTCGAATCGATGCCTGAAACTCAGGTTATCTTTGTGGGCGAGTATCAACGAGTGTTTGGAGAGCAAGCCTACCGAGAAAAATTGCTGCCCATGATCGATGCGTTAGGTGATCACTGGCTCTTTTCTGGCGTGGTTAGTGAAAGGGAAAAATCTGCTTTTTACCAAATTTGTGACGTACTGGTATTGCCAAGCATCAACAGCACTGAATCCTTTGGGATGGTGCAGGTTGAAGCGCTGATCAGCGGCGCGCCGGTGGTTGCTACCGATCTGCCGGGTGTCAGGCAGCCGGTTAAAACAACCGGGATGGGAAAAATTGTTCCCGTGATGGATGCACAGGCGTTGGCACAGGGGATCCTTTCGGTCTTGCAATCAGGGTTGCGGGTTAGCCCCGACCAAATTGAACGCATCACAACCCATTACTCCCCACAAACAGTTGCCGAAGCTTATGATCGGCTTTATCGTCAGCTGGTTGAAGACCATGCATAGCGAGGAACTGGATAGGATCCTCTGGCGGCACCTTGCCAGCCTGCCATACTTTCGGGGGTTTTTGCGCGCGATTGAAGATCGTTTTATCCAGGAGATCGCAATAGAAACACCGGTGCTGGATTTGGGTTCAGGTGACGGCCACTTTGCCTCAGTTGCGTTCAAAAAGAAACTGGATGTGGGGCTAGATCCCTGGCGGGAACCCACGTTAGAAGCGCGCGATAGGGGGGCCTATGGCTTATTGGTGTTGGGTGAAGGCGGTCAGATCCCGTTTGGAGATGAAACCTTCAACACGATTACGAGTATTTCTGTGCTGGAACATATCCAGGAGGTGGCGCCTGTGCTTTCAGAGGTGGCACGTGTTCTGGCTCCTGGTGGAAGGTTTGTGTTTTGTGTTCCCAACCATCGTTTCCCCCAGGCGTTAAGCGGGCGAAAATTCCTGGAGAAACTCGGTTTGACGGGTTTGGGCGCCTCTTACAGCCGTATGTTTAATCGTATTGCGCGTCATGTGCATACGGATTCACCAGAGGTTTGGGAAACACGGTTGTTTGAAGCAGGCTTGGATTTGTTGGAGACCTGGGATTATTTTCCTCCACAAGCCCTGCGCGTCCTGGAATGGGGACATCCTTTGGGCTTACCGTCTTTGATTTCTAAAAAATTGTTTGGACGCTGGGTTCTGATTCCTAAACGTTGGAATTTGGCGATCCCCTGGAGATGGACCCGCAAATACATGGACGATCCCCGCTCATCAGAGGGTGTTTGCTCATTTTTTATCGCCCGGAGGCCTGCATGAAGCGGCTAAAAGCGCTGACCTATTATGGTTACTCACTTTTAGAGATGTTGATCGGGTTCAAGAATTGGCCTACGATCCTCCCTCTTTTTTTGTGCCGGTCTCAAACCGGTGTGCGTAAATTAATCCTACGCAAACCAAAAGTTGAAATCCTGGTGCGCAACGCGATGGACGTTTGGTCGGTAAAAGAGACATTTTTAGATCAGTTTTACACACGTTACGGCGTATCGGCCCAGGATGGATGGACGGTTATCGATATCGGCGCGGGTGTTGGTGATTACAGCCTGTATGTATCACACGGAAATCAAGCCCTCACCGTATATGCATTTGAACCCTATCAAGAATCGTATGAATTGTTGATGCGCAACCTTGTCAATAATGACATTGAGAATGTACGCGCCTTTCAACAGGCCGTTTGGAGCAAAGCCGGGAAGCTCCAGTTGGATTTTTCCACGGGTGAACCGTTGCAAATTAGCAGTGTGGAGGGGATAGAACAAGATGGCAGTTCAGAAAAACTTTTTGTTGATGCGATGACACTGCAGGAATTATTCAATATAGAGCTGCTCGACAAGGTAAACCTGCTAAAGATGGATTGCGAAGGTGCAGAATATGAAATTTTGTTCAATGCATCGCCAGCTTTGCTTAGAAAAATCGAACGGATCATCATGGAATACCATGACCTGGATGAGTCTTACCATCACACAGCATTAATGGCGTTTCTCGAGGCACAAGGTTATGTTGTTGAGCGCTATTCGAACTTTGTGCACAAAGAAATTGGCTATCTGTTTGCTTTTCGGCCGTAAAACCCATCAATGATTAATTTCACAGAGGCTCTTGCTCGATATTCGGTGCAGTTGTCAGGACGTGTTCGGTAAGGTATTATATTTTTCAGCTTAATAAATTGACTGCTATTGGCTAAAAAAGGAAGCGTTTTTGAGGTTTTTCATGCTTGATCAACCCAATCCCATTCCTCCGACAGAACCCAGTGTTTGGGATTATCTCGCTGACAAGTTAAAATCCTGGCTGAAAAACCAACCAGTTGATGGGCAAAAGACCGTTGTGCGCAGCTCGTCTGAAGCAAGGCCCTTCCCCTGGCTGGTTGTTGCTGCGGTGCTGCTGGCATTATTCGCCCAGCTGTCACTGAAGCCCTCGCCAAACCGAACGCCCTGGCCAGGGGTGTTGCTGTATTTGGGGTCATTGTTTTGTATCATAGCTGCTGTTTTCCGGAATGAATGGACCCTTCCGGAGCATCAATCAACCTCAGTTGAGCCGTTTAGAATTCATCTCAAGCTGGAATTCCTGATTATCAGTATCGGCCTGGCAATTATTGCTTTTCTCTTATTTGGTCAGGGACGTTTTGGAATCCTGAACACGCTGATTTGGATTTTGAGCATCATTTTCTTTTTCTTCGCTTTTATACAAATTCGGCCCGGATGTTTCACACAATTAAAGGCAGTCTGGCGGCGATTTTTAGATCAGGGATGGCAGGTGCACATCACGCGCTGGACTGTTGTTGTGTTGGCTGCGATTGCTGTGATTCTATTTTTTAATTTCGCGCGCCTGGATTCTGTGCCGCCTGAAATGCTCTCCGACCAGGCTGAAAAATTATTGGATGTTAATGACATTCTTCATGGGTATACACCCGTTTATTTCTCGCGTAATACGGGCCGCGAAGCCTTACATTTTTATGCTTCGGCTGCCTTCATGCGTGTTTTTAATCTTGACGTTTTATTTCTTAACCTGAAAATCGTGGCTGTGTTGGCCAACCTGCTGACCCTGTTCTTCATTTACTTGCTGGGTAAGGAATGGGCTGATCGCTGGGTAGGCCTGGCCGCGGCGCTCTTCGCCGGAATGGCCTATTGGCCGCTCCTATTCACGCGCTTGGCGCTGCGCATCCCGTATTTTCCCTTGTTTGTGGCGCCGGTGATGACCTTGCTGGTGCGGGGCCTTCGGCGCCAAAGCCTGCCCGATCTTTTATGGGCGGGGCTTTTTCTCGGATTGGGATTACACGGGTATACGCCCTATCGCATCATGCCCATTTTGGTTGTCTTTGGCATTGTGATTTATCTTGTGCATACCAGGGATAAGCATTTGCGTATCCGTGGTGCATTAGGACTGCTCCTGATAACGTTTACTTCGCTGCTGGTGTTTATTCCCCTGCTGCGTTACTGGTTGAGCAATC
The DNA here is from genome assembly GCA_012522475.1 of Chloroflexota bacterium. Taxonomy (GTDB): domain Bacteria; phylum Chloroflexota; class Anaerolineae; order Anaerolineales; family Anaerolineaceae; genus Brevifilum. The sequence continues at coordinate 73,330 of JAAYKH010000002.1, forward strand.
CCGAGCTGTTTGCTTACCGTGCCTTTTCCCGACTCACCAGTATGGAGGTCGGATTTCAAAATTCGCCTTTGCTGATCTTTTTACAAAACTTTTGGCGGGCGAGCGTCATGTTCTTCTGGGATAATGGCGTCATTTGGGCCCATTCAATTCCGCACAGGCCAGCGCTTGAAGTGGTTTCAGCAGCGTTTTATTTCCTGGGCGTTCTTGGCGTGGTCCTGCGTTATTTTCGCAAGTGGGACTGGCGTGACCTGTTTATGTTAATTTCCATCCCGATGTTGATGATGCCCTCGATTTTGTCCCTGGCGTATCCGGGTGAAAATCCCAGCCTGAACCGAACTGCCGGGGCGATTGTACCTGTGTTTATTATGATCGGGATGGCTTTTGTCACCACAATCCGGTCGATTAAACAGCAAATTTCTGGTCGGATGGAACAAATTGGCCTGATAATTGTCGTTATCTTGTTTTTAGTGGGGTCCGGGGTCAATAATTTTGATCTGGTTTTCAATCAGTATGACACACTTTATCGGGAATCAAGCTGGAATACTTCAGAGGTGGGTCGGGTGGCAGAGCTTTTCATTGAATCGATCGGGACGCCGCAAACCACTTATGTTGTAGGATACCCACACTGGATAGATTCTCGCCTGGTTGCGATCAACGCTGGTTATCCTGGACTGGATTTTGCGATCTTTCCGGATGAAATTCAAAGCACCCAAATTGATCCTCGGGCAAAGGTTTTCTTTTTGAATGTTCACGATGCACAAAGCGTTCAATTAATCCATGAGATCTATCCTTCTGGTGTGCAATGGGAATTTAATTCGGAAGTTCCAAATAAAAACTTTCTGATCTTTTTTGTGCCGCCAACCACCGGAGCAACACCTTAATGACTGGTACCATCTCTTCTGACCCAACCTTAGCCAGACGCAAACACTGGCTTAATTTTATTTTGATAACGGCATTGCTGCTGACTTTAACAACAGCAGCTTATTTGCGGTTGGTGGGGGTCAACTGGGATGAAGATCAGCACATGCACCCCGATGAGCGATTTCTCAGCCTGGTACAGGTGGCAATTTCCCCCGTGGACAAAGCCGGCGAATATTTCGACACTGAAAGCTCAAGTTTGAACCCAGCCAATCGGGGGTACACCTTCTTTGTTTATGGCACCTTGCCAATCTTTATTGTTCGTTATATCGGCGAAGCATTGGGGCAAACCGACTACCATGCCATCACCATCCTGGGAAGGCAGCTTGCAGCGATATTTGATGTGGTTACAGTTTTGCTGGTATACGCCATCGGGAAGCGTTTATACAATCGCTGGGCTGGGCTTTTAAGTGCGGTATTTTATGCTTTGGCTGTGCTGCCAATTCAACTTTCACATTTTGCCACCGTAGATACGATCAGTAACACCTTTGCAGCGTTGACGGTATATGCTGGCGTATGGGCGCTGACCCGACCTGTAGACCGGAGGGCTGATCATCATCATAGCACTAATTTGAATAGCGACAAAATCAGGCGCCTGGCTTATGATTTATCGCCTTATCTTTTATTTGGTGTGGCTTTGGGAGCAGCAGCAGCCTCAAAAATTAACACCGTGGTGCTGGCGTTGATTTTGCCGCTGGTTGAAGGCATGCGATATCTGGAGATGGCCCCGGACGAACGTCAGCATGCGGTTTTGCCGATTGCCCGTAACTTGATTTTGGCTGCCGCGCTCAGCTTTGTAACCTTCCGTATTGGGCAGCCCTACGCCTTCAACGGGCCCGGCTTTTTTAATTTTGGTATCAACCCTGTATGGTGGACGGGTATGCAAAGCCTGCGTGTTCAGGCTTCAGGGACAGTTGATTTTCCACCCGCACTGCAATGGGCACGACGATCGATCACCTTTTCCGGGAAGAACCTGATAACCTGGGGGCTGGGTTGGCCTTTGGGAATTTTTGCCGGGCTTGCTTATGCGGCGATGGGGGTATTGATTTTCCGCAAGATTGATTTGCGCAGACATTTGCCCTTGTGGGTGTTCACCGGACTGCACTTTATGTGGCAATCTGTTTCCTGGGTTCGTTCAATGCGATATCAGTTTTTGATTTACCCGCTTCTCGCGCTGATGGCTGGATGGGGGCTGACCCGGTTGTGCTCAACCCGACGAAACATCAAACTGGGTCGGCTTGAGG
>JAAYKH010000020.1 GCA_012522475.1 Chloroflexota bacterium
ACTTTGTTAAAGAAGTTGTGTAGCCGGATCAAAAAGAAATAGAAGGAGCAAAATAATGAGCCAAAGCGCATTGCGGCAAGATGTTCTAGAAAATCTAAAAGAAGTATGGTCGCTACAAGAAATAGCCGAAAGGCTTAAAAAGAAGTATTCTTGAGGTATGGCAATACAAATCTCACAGGAGGCAATCCAGCCGCAGGTATGCTATATTTGAGCTCTTCTCAGAAGAGAGCTGAAACAAACGCTTATCAAGGTTTTATAGCAAGAACATAAGTATTGAAGGACGAGAAAAGCGCAAAATCCGGAGGAAAATCAAGAAAAAATTGTTAACATACTGGCATTTGAAGATTGGCCACAAGAAGTGGCCAATCGAACGGTCCCTGAACATTGGGGAGGTAACTTAATCTTGGGAAAGCACAAACGAAGTGCACTGGGAACGCTGATGAAACACACTGCTCGCTAAACGATCCTGGTCCCCTTAGGAGATCAGAAAGACGCTTCCAATATGAGGGGAGTCTATGCAAAGACCCTTAAGAAAGTTTCGATTGAACTGAGGAAAGTGCTGATGTGTGATCAGGACAAAGAAATGAACTAATACGAATAGTTCACGATTGACACAAGCATAAAAACCTATTTTGCTAATCCGGTTCACCATGGGAACGGGGAACAAATGAAAATACCAATGGGTTGATTCGTTAGTACTTCCCAAAAGGAACAGATTTCACGCAAGTATCAGAAGAAAAGGCTAAAAAAGTTCAAAGAAAGCTAAATGATAGATCCCGTAAGGCTTTGAATTACTATAAACCTGATAAGACTTTTAATGGTGTTGTTGCACTAAAAGTTTGAAACCAAAAACAGAAAACAATTTATACATGCACAACCTTAGCATTATCATCCCGCATTACAACTCAATTAATACCCTGATCAGGTTGTTAAACAGCATCCCTGATCGGGATGATATTCAAGTGATCGTTGTTGACGATAAAAGCGATCAAAATCCTTACGAGATCTTGAGTGATGAATATGCCAGAAGAGTTTTGTTTCTCGATAATCAAACCGAGAAAAAGGGTGCCGGTACATGCAGAAATATAGGATTGTCCAACGCAACTGGAAAATGGGTACTCTTTGCTGATGCAGACGACTATTTTCTGGATGGGTTTTATGATATCATCCGTGAGTTTTTTAACACAGATTATGACATTATCTTTTTTTGCCCCACTAGTATTGATGAGCTTACTGGGAAACTATCAACCAGACACCGTCGCACTGAGAGGTATATAAATTATTACCTTAATCATCATGATCAAACAGCAGAGTTGCTATTACGTTTCAAGCTTGTTACACCATGGTCAAAGTTAATTAATTTTGAATTTATTAACAACCACAATATTCGATTTGACGAGGTTACAGCTGCTAACGACGTGATGTTCTCAACTAAAGTCGGGCATTTGATGCATAACTTTTTTGTTTCAAAGCAAGTGATCTATTGTATAACAAGGAGCGCGGGAAGCTTGACGGTAAGCCCCAGTGAAGCAACCTTTGATACCAGGTTACAAGTTTTTATTGACCGTTATCACTACTTACAGCATTATTTGAGCAAGGCAAACTTTAAATTATTAGACCTTAACGGATGGTATATGATCCATTATGCTTTTCTTTACCGCTTAGACGTTAAGAAAATTGCCGAAACCTATCGTACTTTGAGAAAAAATAAGATCTCTATGTGGAACCCGGGAAATTTTAAATTACTATTTAGAACAAAGAGAATTATCAGATTCTTAGAAGCGCACAAAGAAACGCAACGTTTTATAACGAAAAAATGATACTGGGGGAATTTAATGGGTCATTCAAGTGTGATAATGAAAAGATTGTTGTAATGAGAATTTAAAAAATACTTGCACCCGTAAACCCAAAATAGCCGTGTTGTAAAGATATACTCCCAATACACATCAACTCATACATATATTTATCAAATAACCCAACATCGAAATTTAATTTCGATGTTGGGTTATTCTGCAATTGTCAGTGTTTAAAAACTAACTATTTTTTCTTTATTAATATCGTGTCTCTTAGATTCTTTAATCGCTTCATGGCGTTGTTATGCCCATAGCCGAAATAATCATGCAACAGGGTATATTCTGAGTACAACCTGTTATAGGTCTTTTTATCGTTGTTGTTGGGGATGTAGGTTTTATTTCTCAAACGTGCCATCTTCTGGCTGGCTTCCTGAATTGAATTGTATCCACCACGACTTTCACCAGCTGCCACTGCCGCATACATGGCAGAACCCAGGGCAGAGGCATGTGAGGTTTCAGCAACTCGGATTTCCATGCCTGTTACATTGGCTAGAATGTTTAACAACAGGTTGTTTTTTACTGGCTCACCACCAGTAACAATAATTTCATTAATTGGGACCCCGCTAGCGATAAAAGTTTCGAATATCTTCCGGGTACCAAATGTCGTAGCTTCTAATAGTGCACGGTAAATTTCCTCTGGTTTTGTAGCTAAAGAATAACCCAGGATCAACCCGGTCAGACCTCTGTCAACCAGGATGCTGCGATTTCCATGCCACCAATCTAAGGCGACCAGGCCTGACTCAGCAGGTTGAAGTGCTGCGGCTTTCTCTTCCATTAATGAGAACAAGCTAATTTTCCGTTTACGGGCTTCTTTTTCGTAACTGCCTGGAACCCCATGTTCAATAAACCAAGAAAAATGGTCTCCACTGCTTACTTGGCCAGCCTGATAAGCGATTAAACCCGGAACAATACCATCTTCCACCATGCCACACATACCAGGTACCCGGTATTCTTTTGATGAAAGAACCATGTGCGTAAATTGGTGTCCTAAAATTAAGGCCATTTTCCCTGGTTCAGAAACAGTTGCCGCAGGCGCTGCAGCATGACTGCTCAATATACCGGCAGCAACAGGGGTGCCTGGATTGAGTTTTAACCACTTTGCAGCGCTCTCAGTTAGTTCTCCAACCTGCTCTCCCAGCGATGTAATTTTGCGTTTCATTTTTTCTTCAACGATATCCCCCAAGGAAGGATCCATGGCACTAAAGAACGTTTCTAAAGGAAAACCCTCTGCTTTTGACCAGAACGCCTTAAAGCCTGCCGCACACAGGTTTCGTGTTTCAATGCCAGTTAATTGCCATACCATCCAGTCTGCAGCTTCGATCAATCGATCCGCCGCATGATAAATCGACGCTGATTCATTGAAAATTTGCCAGGCTTTTGGGAAAAACCATTCTGGGCTGATACTTCCACCATAGCGATCTAGAAACGTTTCAAAACGATCTAAGGCAATTTTTGTCAGTTGATCAGCTTGTGTATCCGCTGTGGAATGTTTCCAATGTTTGGGCCAGGCATGCGGATCCTCCTTATACGCTTCTAGCAAGGCGAGCGGTGTTCCATCACCTGTGGTAGGGATTAAGGTGGATCCTGGAAAGCTAACCCCAATGCCTATAACTTGCTCCGCTGCGATTTGACTATCAGACAATAATTTTGTAACAGTGCGTTTGAGAGCATTTAAATAGTCTTTAGGGTGTTGGAGAGCCCAACCTGGTTCTAGTTCGACACTGCTGTTGGGAAGTTTTTTGGTAATTACACCATGCGCATATTTTGAAAGAGAGGAGGCTGCTAATTTTCCGTTATTGACATCAACCAGTATGGCTTGTGCTGCCTGAGTACCAAAATCAATTCCAATGGTGAATTTTTTCTTTCCACTCACGATTTACCTCCTTGAAAATTGTTGAAAATTAAAAATTTTCCACCTTTTTATTTCTCTAACAACCCTGCGCTAACAGCTAATTCTTGCATTTGTTGGGTGATTTTTCGTTTGCGTTCCGCATTAATCACCCACACCAAGTCTTCAATAATCTCTTCAGCATTTTCACTGGCCTCCTGCAAGAGGTGATACCTTGCAGAGTGCTCAGCCGCAGCAGACAATAGCAAACACTTATAAAAACTGGCTGTGATAAAGTGTTGAATAATTTGATAATAGATTCCCTTTGGATCGGTTTCAATAATCACAGGGGGCCATCGGCGTGCGTCACTCAGGGTGACAACTGAATCCCGCTCGAATTCATAAGGCAGAAGTGTAAACTTATTGAATTGATACAGGCTGCCTTTGACCAGGTGATTGTAAATAATGACAAAGCGGTTAAAAGCATAGTCCTCAAATTGTTCGAGCCAGCCTTGCGTCAAGGTATAGGCTTCATGATAGGTGAATAGCCCGCTGGCAGGGAGCTCTTTTCGCCATGCGATTGATATTTTTCTGCGCTCGAACTCAAGTCGAAGTCGCGATCCCATAACCCAAATCTGATAAGAAGCAGGTTTATTCTGTTCAATGACTTCGAACGCTCTATCTGTTAAACTCGCATTGAATTTTCCGCACAATCCACGCTCTGAGCCGACGACAAGAAAGATCGTATCAGAATTGTTAACCGAAATTTCATCAGATTGTTGTTCTAGAGCTGGTTTTCGGATAAATTTCGGCAATATTTCCAACAAAATTTGATCAAGATCTTGTTCATATTTCGACAAACTGTTGATTTTCCTGTTCGCCATTTGCCAGGCACCCATCGACATCGTTCGAAGCGCACCTAAAAGCGGTTCAATTGCCCGAATATTTTCCAATCTGGATTTCGCATGTTCAAAACTTTGACTCATGGCGTTATGAGAAGGTTTCTATACTTTCAATATCCCAAATGAAGGCAATTGCGCCTCCAATTTCAGCGGTCAGTGCTTGATTTTCCGAAAAACCTTGATCGTTAAAAGGGTGAGTTTTCATCTCAACCTGTGTATGGCAGTTGTCTCTAATTACACCGATCACTTCTTCCAGTTGCTCTTTTTTCACAGCAATAAAAAGTGAATACTGACTTTGCCGTAACATGCCACCGCGTGTTTCAGTGTAAGTGGCTGTGTAACCTGCATTTACAAGCGCATCAAGAAGATTTTCAGCAGCATTCGCGGGAATGACAACCATTACCATTCTCATTGGATTTCACCTTTCATTTCAAACCAATCCTGGGTAAAAGTCGATAAGGTACGATCTAATTCATCTATGATTGATTCAGTCAAGTTCATTTCTTTCCTGATGTCAATTAATAATTTGTTCTCTCGATGAACGAAAAATTCAATTAAAGCATGTTCATATTTTTCAACATCTTCAGTTGCGATTTGATCGAAATAGCCTTTGTTAAGTGCATACAAAACGATTATCGTCATTGAATACGAATAGGGTTTGTTCGGTTGTTGCTTCAGAATATTGAGGATGCGCTGCCCTTTATTAATTTGCCGTCGTGTGGTTTCATCAACCTCAGTTCCAAAGCGCGTAAAGTGTTCAACTTCTTTATATTGCGAAAGCTCTAGCTTAAGGTTGCCGACAAGCCGTCGCATGGCCGGACGCTGTGCTGCACCACCCACACGTGAGACTGAACGCCCAATATCAATCGCAGGCTTTTGATCCTGGTTGAATAAATCGGCATCTAACACCAATTGACCGTCGGTAATTGAAATCAGGTTCGTGGTGATATAGGCTGCAATATTGCCATTTTGTGTTGTGGCGATGGGTAAGGCTGTGATGGAGCCCCCGCCATTGTCGAGGTTTAATTTGCAGGCGCGTTCAAGTAATTTGGAATGAATATAAAAAATATCGCCTGGATAAGCTTCACGCCCTGGGGGACGGCGGAGCAGCAGGCTCAGCTCTCGGTAGGCGTCTGCGTGTTTACTGAGGTCATCAAATACAATCAAGACATCCAATCCCTGGTCGAGAAAATATTCAGCCATGGTCATACCCGCATAAGGGGCTAGATATCTGAGCGCAGGTTGATCATCAGAGCTGCTCATGACAACAATTGTGTTCGACATCACTTCTTTTTCTCGCAGCGTTTCAACCACGGAAAGTGTGGAAGATTTCTTTTGACCAATTGCAACATAAATACAACGAACGCCGGTATGTTTCTGATTTAAAATCGTATCGACCGCCAAGGTAGTCTTCCCAGTTTGACGATCTCCGAGAATTAGTTCACGTTGACAGCGACCAATTGGGAAAAGCATGTCAATAATCTTAGTCCCGGTGAACAAGGACTCATTGACAGGCGTTCGTTCGATCACGCCAGGAGCAATCTTTGACAACAACCGGTGCTCACTGGCTTCGATAATCTCGTCCCGGTCAAGCGGTTCACCCAAAGGATTGACCACACGTCCTAACAGGTGCCCTCCAACGGGGACATGCAGTCGTTTCCCAGTTGCCTGGACTAAATCGCCGCCCCTGATGCCCTGGTCGCTGCCTAACATGATGAGGTCAACATGTTTGCGATCAAGGTTTAGCGCCATCCCCTCAACACCTGTTGGAAAAGTTACGATTTCATCGATGCTGACGTTTGGTAAGCCAGACACCGTCGCAACACCATTGCCAATCCGATGTACCGTTCCAACCGTCGTGAACCGGACCTGGGTCTGGATTTGCCTAGATTTATCGGCTAGGTGGCGAACAATTTTATTGATCGCCTTCTCAAACTTAATGGCCTCTTTAGGATCAGAACGCTGTCTGATAGTCGCTAAAAAGTCATCCTTTGAAGAGATTAATTTTGCGTTTTCAATCAGTTGCTCTGAAAAAGATCGATGTTGATCATCAGAGAGGATCAATTCTTCTGCTTCACGCTTCATACTGCAGGCTTTCATCAATTGATTTTTCAATATCTGTTTTTAATTTATTTAACTCCATAGCAAGGTTGTTTGTAACAATCAAATCGCCAACACGCACTTGGATGCCTGAAATTAACTCTGGATCGATATCGATTTCCATGTTAACATTGCGGTCAGCCAATGCACTCACTGGTCGAACGAGGGCTCTTTGCTGGTCGGGCGATAATGCTTTTGCCGATTTGACATGCACTGTTGGCACGCGATCTGTAAGGGAATCGCGAACCGTCCTGACCTGGTGCATATCTTCTTTACCCATGTCCCAAATTTTCTCAATTAACTCGTTGACTAGATTATCATGAACCTCGGCTGGCGTGGTTTGAGTGAGAACTTGCCTGCTGATATTAAGAATACCGTCCACAAGCTCATCGTGAAACTCATTGATTTCTTGCTGTTGGAGCTTAGCGATTTCTTTTTCTGCCTCAATAAGGATGCTCTCTGCTTCTTTTTGTGTTGCTTCTAAGAGTGCTTCGCTTTCTGCTTGCATTTGAGTTTGGGCTTCTTCAAGATGCGTTTCAATCTCTTTATCAAGATTGTTTAACCGGTTCTCGATCAATACCAAATGCTCCTCTGCTTGTTGTTTCATTCCTTCTGCTGTCGTAAGCAATTCCTCACGCCTTTTAGCATTTTCATCCATGCGTTTTACGATCGGTTTGAAAAGAATGAAATACAGAGCAACAGCAAGGACGAGAAAGTTTATAATTTCGGCCAGTATGGTGAACAGATCAATATCCAGCATTTAATTGGTCCTTGTGTGTTTTACATGAAAAAACGGTCTAATAATGGATTTGCAAAAATTAGAATTAATACAACCAATAGAACGTAAATTGACCCTGATTCCAATAATGCCATGGAAATCAACAGAGTTGTTCGGATGTCTCCTGCAGCGTCAGGTTGACGGGCAATACCTTCCAAAGCGGTTTTCGTTGCGATTCCCTCAACAATTCCTGGAATAATACTGCCCAGAACGATTCCTCCAACAGAAAAAACAATCGTCAGTACAGTGATAAGCGTTGGTGCATCTAATTGCCACATAGGTAATGATCCTTTCTAATTTATTAGGATGATTTTGATCTTTCTTTTTTCATTTTTTTCAGGCGGCGGCGTTCCTGTTCAAATTCTTGAACTTCCACTGCCGAGGCAATATATAGAGCTGCCAGGATAGTGAAAATATAGGCCTGCAACACGCCTGTGATCAGTGATAATGTTGCCAGCGGGAGCGGGAGAAAAAGTGGTGCCAACGAAAAAATTATCGCAACAACCAGATCTGTGCTGAGAATGTTGCCGAAGAGGCGGATTGACAGCGACAATGTTCGGGAAACATGACTGACAATTTCAAGTGGGAACAGCAAGATTGGCTTCGCAAAATCTTTTGTGTATCCCCACAAGCCTTTTTCAGCAATCCCGTAAGCATGGACTGCAAAAAACACAATCAATGAAAGGGCAATCGTCGTATTGATATTTGATGAAGGCGAAACCATAAAGGGAACAATACCGAAGATATTAGAAATGATTAAAAATATTGCCAATGTCCCGAGGATTGGTAAAAATTTGTATGTTCTTTCTTCATCAGGCATCACTGAGCCAATAATTCCATTGATTGATTCGATAAGTATTTCAGCGATTCCGGGCTTGTATTTGCGAATTAAAAAGGCGAATAAAATCACAATGGCCATAATCGCCCAGGTTGAAACGATTGTATTTGTGATTTTTAGACCTAATAATTCAAAAACAACTTGTGGTGCAATGGATTCCATGTGATGACCTTAATAATTACGGATGAAAGGGCGTTTAATGCTCAGCCAGCCCTGCCAACTGAGTAAAAATGAGAACCTTACGAACATAAATGACACAAATAAGCTCAATAGTGAAAGGTATGAATGTGAGATTGCAATTGACAAAACGATTCCGAAAAACAACCAGCGCAAGACAGCCCCGCCGACAATCAACCATAAACTGCGGGAACGGTTTAGAGGCGTTATCCGGTCTACTGACCACTGCTGCGATTTAAAGTATAGAAAACCGGTGAAAGCTCCGATCAATGCCCAAAATAAGATATTGATCACCATCATTGCTTCTGGCTTTCCTCTTCTTTTTTATTTTGCTGCATAAGGTTTTTTCGCAAAATTTCGATCTGAATACGCTTAAAGATATTGTAGTAACCAATAAAAACGCCCAAACCTAAAAATGATAAGGTGAACATGTAGGTGGTTTTTGTCAACCGATCCAGATAGTGACCGAAAACAACGCCGCCAAATATGGGCAGAGCGATCTCCCATCCAAGCGTGGCTAAGCCAATCCCTTTTAATGAAAACTTCTTTTTTTGATTATCTTCTTTAGCCATTCTGATCATCTGGTAAGCTTGTTGCGTTTTCCGGTTGAAGTTTATTGCTCAGAGTTCGTATCAATCGTTCAAATGTCATGGATCCAGGTTCGGAAGCAAAGCCCGATTGCTGAGTGATTTCGCCAGCGCTTAATATGATGACAGCATTATCCCTGATATCAAGCACACCTGGGAGAATGTCAACGCTGCTCTCCTCGAATTCAGCGCGAAAATGGATCGCGCCCCTGGTAGTTTCGGCGATTAATGGCGCATGACCTGGCCGAATCCCAATTGATCCACCATCGGCAAGGGGGACGGATATTTCTAAAAGCCCTTCTTTTTCAATATTTATCCCATCCGGAGAGAGGATACGTAAGGTAAGCAGGGGGTAGACACTCACTAAGCTTCCTCCATGGCGATCTTTCTGGCTTTTTCCATAGCATCATCAATGGTTCCAACCATGTAAAAAGCTTGTTCAGGAACCTGGTCATAGCGCCCTTCTAGGATCTCTTTGAAGCCCCGGATTGTCTCTTCGATTTCGACAAATTTACCTGCATTTCCTGTAAATTCTTCTGCTGAAAAGAACGGCTGCGACAGGAACCTTTGAATGCGTCGAGCTCTGCGGACGGTTTTTTGATCTGCTTCACTTAACTCATCCATACCGAGAATGGCGATAACATCTTGAAGGTCTTCATAACGGGCGAGTGTGGATTTAACCTGCATAGCAACACGATAGTGTTCCTGGCCAACAATATGCGGTGCCATTAAAGAGGATGAGGAACTTAACGGATCAATTGCCGGGTAAATCCCAAGGTCAACCTGACGCCTTGAAAGCACTGTAGACGCGTCAAGATGAGCAAACGTAGCCACAACTGCCGGGTCGGTCATGTCATCGGCCGGTACGTAAATTGCCTGAATAGAGGTCACGCTGCCCGCTGATGTCGTTGTGATCCGTTCTTGCAGGGCCCCCATTTCAGATTCCAATGTGGGCTGATATCCAACCTCGCTGGGTAGACGACCCAAGAGCGCAGAAACTTCTGAGCCGGCTTGAATATAGCGGAAGACGTTATCAATGAACACCAAAACTGGACGGCGTTCATAATCTCGAAAGTATTCGGCCATGGTTAACGCAGTCAGCGGTGTTCGCAAGCGGGCGCCCGGCGGTTCATTCATTTGCCCAAAAACGAGGACGCTTGATTTCATCGCATCGGACTTACTCAATTCCAGATAAAGATCATTTCCTTCTCTACTACGTTCACCAACGCCTGCGAAAAGGACGATGCCAGAATGTTTCTGAGTTGAATTACGCATCAATTCTATGATAAGGACAGTTTTGCCAACGCCGGCACCACCAAATAGCCCGATTTTCCCACCGCTTGGGTAAGGGGTCATTAAGTCAATTGCTTTTATCCCGGTGGTGATTGGCGCGGTGACAACCTTTTGTGCGCGTAAGGGTGGGGAGTCAGAGTGAATTGGGTGGCGTGCGGCTCGATCCGAGACGGCTGGGTGAGCATCGATGGGTTCACCCAAAATATTGAACATACGGCCCAAAGTTTCTTTGCCGACTGGAACTAAAATTGGGTTTCCAGTGTCCTCGACGACTAACCCTCGCTGAAGGCCTTCGGTTGAGCCTAAGGCGACTGTTCGAACCGTGTGTGCATCCACATGTTCCTGAACTTCTAGGATCAGGGGCGACTTTCCATCCTGTGATACGATCAGCGCGTTATGGATACTGGGTAAATTGCCTGTATCGAATTCAACATCAACCACAACGCCAATTGCTCTGATAATAATTCCAATGTTTTCTTTCGTTGAGTGCGATGGTTTCAAAAATAAATTCCTTAAAAATGACAGTTACAATCAAAACATTATTTATAAATTGAGGCATTAGGGATGCAACCATTCATAAAAAAACCGATTTTAATTATCTATCATGATGGTTGGTTTGTCAAATTTTAGTTTTATTCTGAAGTATTTGTACATATACTAGCAACACGGTTGACCCTCACTGAGATAATGCGAAATTGAAAAACTCTTATTTGCCAAAAACGTCAAAACGATTCTATAATAACCCGATGCAATTATTGATTGTTTAGTTGTGACTGAAATTATAGACAGGAGAATTTACAATGAACCATGATTATATGATCCCCCTGGAGCCTGAAAATTTATCCAAAAAAATTGTTTTACTTGTCATGGATGGTCTCGGTGGTTTACCAATGGAGCCAGGTGGAAAAACGGAATTAGAGATAGCGAACACCCCTAATATGGATGCACTGGCCGAGAAAAGTACGCTGGGTTTGCATGTACCCGTGCGCAATGGCGTAATTCCGGGGAGCGGCCCGGCTCATTTGTCTTTATTTGGCTATGACCCAGTGCAGTATGAAGTTGGACGCGGGGTGCTTTCTGCTCTTGGCGTTGATTTTGACTTGCAGCCAAGTGATGTTGCCGCTCGGGGAAATTTCTGCTCGATCGATGAAAACGGGGTGATTACAGATCGGCGCGCAGGACGGATTTCATCGGAAGAAGGCCTGCGATTGTGTAACTTGCTTAATGAAAATATTAACGTTCCTGGGGCTGAGATTTTTATTGCTCATGAAAAAGAATATCGGTTCTTGTTTGTTATTCGCGCTGACGGTCTGAGCGCAAACATTCAAGAAACAGACCCACAAGTTGTTGGCAAGGGGCCATTGACGTCAATTGCCTTCGATGCTAAATCGAAAAAAACTGCTAAAATTGTTCAGGAATTCTCGCGACAGGCCAAACAAATCCTATCGAATGAATTCCCTGCAAATATGCTCGTTTTACGCGGGATTGCACAATTGCCAGATTGGCCAAAACTCCCGGACGTATTTAACTTGAAACCAATTGCTATTGCCATGTACCCCATGTATCGTGGTGTGGCCAAACTGGTGGGAATGGAAAGCCCGTCTGTTGCCCAATCCTATGAAGAAGAAATCGATATGTTGGAAAAATATTGGGACAATTATGACTTCTTCTTTGTCCATATTAAAAAGACGGACAGTTATGGTGAAGATGGGGCTTTTGATAAAAAGGTGCAGGAAATTGAAAAAGTTGACGCGCTTTTGCCGCGAATTTTGGCTTTAGACCCATCGGTTTTGATCATCACCGGAGATCACAGCACACCCAGCTTGATGAAAAGCCATAGCTGGCATCCTGTACCGGTGTTGCTCTATTCAAAACTTTGCCGCCCGGATGGAATTGCTAGCTTTGGAGAAGCTGCCTGCCGGGGTGGGGGGCTGGGTGTCAGATTCCCTGGCTATGAACTCATGCCACTGGCAATGGCGCATGCCGGCAGATTAGAAAAATTCGGCGCGTGATTGCCTTGTTGAAAATTTGTTAAGTAACGGGGCTGTTCAAAAAGCAAAGTAGACAGCCCCTTTTTAACGTCAACGAAAGGGTTGAGAAAATGCCCAGATCACCGTAAGATCAATGGGAGATTTTGATAATAAAACTCATGCCACCACTCTACCACGGTTGAATTGCCTTCATCATCCATAATTACTACCTGGTAGAGTAACAAATCTGGCCGCTGTCTAGCATTTAAAATGATCTCAGCATAATTAAAACTCCATAGGCCCGATGCACTTACGGGTATATCCTTTTCGATGCAAGCTAGGCCCCTATAATGATGAGCGTGAAGCCTCTGATATACACAAACGTTGACAAATACAAAGATGCCTGACTCAGCTTTACCGCTGACAATGTTTGCTTCTAAATCAACGGTGATTTCCAGGTTCCTGACAGTGCGCGTCTTAGTATTTGTCCCATCGGTCATTTCTAAAATTTGACCGGGCTGGATGTCAAAATCAAAAGATAAAAAAATAGACAGAATCTGAAGTGTTGGAATAGCTTGTCCGCGTTTCTCGACTGCCATCAACCGTCAGGGTGATCTCAGTGTTGGCTAGCCAAAGATATGATCGCAATCCGGATAGACAGTGATCACAGGGTTAACCACACACTAGTAAATAATGCTTTAATTGCTGTCAGATTGCCTAGTTCATACGGAAGGAGTTTGCTGCCTATGAGAAGGTTGCTGAAGCATTGTTTCTTTTACAGAATCTTTTGCTCTGTTTTTTCCACCTAGCCTATTTTCAGAAAACGACTCTTTTGTTCTACCAATTCTACAATTGCTCCTTGATGGCCCCTGTACTCCCAAATTGCCTATCCATGTTCGCCTCTCCACGACTTATGAACGCTTTTTTAATCGACGTTGCATTGGGTATATGACCTCTCGCCGGTCTCCGTCACCGACATGTTTTCGGTATTTCTTAGGACTACAAAGGTGTTTGTAGAGCTTTCCTCCTTGCCGTTTGTCTTCTTGAATATATTGACATATCCATGTGTGACTGACTTGAATGCCGTACAGTTGCTTGCATTTGTTAGAGATCTGTTCCGGACTCCAACCTTCTTTCAATCGAGTATCACTAATTTTCTATTCAGCTTAGCTTATCTTTTCTCGTTTAACGCTTTGTGATGGGCTTGCTTTGGGCAGTATCCATGCTGGCTGGCCTTGATTGCGGCGAACTTCAGACTTTTGGTCGATTTATGTACGCCCACCAGCTCTGCTATTTTCGTTTGACTGAAGCCATTTTCAAAATTGCATAAATAAGGTATCTTTTTTATAGGTAAGCTATTTGTGTAACTAAGTGATTTTTCTCTTTTTGACAGTGGAAAGAGCATTATTTTACTTCAGCTTCCCTTTATACTACCAGCTTTATTGCATTGCGAGTTGAATCCATACAATATTTACCGAGCAATTCGTGAAGACAATGCTCATTAGTGATATAATCTATTCATTTTAAGATTTCAAATGGATCAATCGGAAGGCCGACTATCTCTTTTCCAGTGGCATTGTAAACTGCATTTGCGATGGCTGCAGCAGTTGAAACTAACGCTAGTTCCCCAACTGATTTTGCGCCAAATGGCCCATATGGATCAATGGAATCCGTTGTATATATTTTTATTTCAGGAACATCTTTTATTGTTAAAACATTGTAATCTGTAAAATTTGGATTAAGTAATGTTCCCTTATCGAAGATAAAATCTTCAAAAAGAGCATAACCTAATCCTTGTGCAATTCCACCTTCCACCTGACCCTCAAATGCATCAAGATTAATTATTTGACCCACATCTAAGACAGCGATAATCCTTAATATTTCGACTTTACCAGTATTAACATCAACGAAAACTTCTGCGACTTGCGTTGCAAATGGATATGACATTGAAATATTGCCATACCTAATTTCGTTTGCTATCTCAACATTTTTTGCACTAAACATACCTTGCCCAATGACCCTGCTACCTCCTGTCATGTGAATATAATGCTTAGAAACAGTGCTGAAATCTAGTTCACTTTCAGTAATTACATTAATTAATTTTGCATTCCGGAATATTACGTCTTTCACATTGCAATTCCAAATATCTGCTGCACTTTCTTTCAATTTTAGTACAGCATCTTTAGATGCTAAAATAGCTGAATTGCCAGCGTATACTGTAACTCGACTTCCTTGTGCACCTGCACCTCCTTGAATGATATTTGTATCAAGATCCTCAACACTTACTTGATCATATGAAACACATAATTCCTCAGCTACAATTTGCGCAATGACAGATTTTGCGCCTTGTCCCAGCTCACCTTCACCAGTAAATACGATAATTCTTCCATTTTCTAGTATTTGAACCATTACACTCGAACCATCTCCTTCTGGGCAAGCCATTACGCTACCAGAAACATGGACAGAGGAAGCCATGCCAATCCCATATTTTTTATTCCCTCGTTTTTTAGACTTGGTTCTATTTTCTTCCCACCGGCTTTTTATTTTTGCTAATTCTATTGTACTTTGCAATTCACAACTAGCTAAACGGTAACCATGAATATTTTCATCTCCAACTTGAGCAGCATTCTTAAGTCGTATCTCGCTGGGATCAATATTTAACTCATTAGCCAGTAAGTCAATCATTACCTCGACCGCGAAATGAGATTGTGGATTTCCAAACCCCCTCATTCCACCAGCAGCTAATTTATTTGTGTAAACAAGAGACGCCTTTGTTTTAATGTTTTTAAATCTATACAAAGTATCAACACGAACCGAAGCTACCTCTAATACCCCTGGCGCGAGAAAGGCGTAAGCACCATTATCAGCGATAATATTTGTTTCTTTAGCAGTAATTATTCCATTTCTTGTTATTCCCATCTTAATATTAATTGTCATTGGAACCCGGGGCTGTGAAGTAAGAAAATCTTCTTCACGGTCCAAAACAAATTGGACAGGAGCATCAGCCATTTTTGCTAAAACTGAAACTATTGGGACAACGCGCATATAATTCTTTCCACCAAATGCCCCACCAACACAAGTCTGAATAAAGCGAAAATTGTCTTTTGGTAACAAATAGGCTGAAGAAAACCAATCTGATAAGTGTTTTGCAGATTGTCCAGGAGCCCAAATTGTTAATGAATTATCTGACCACATAGCGGTTGCTGTTTGTGGCTCTAGGTAAGCTTGGTATTGAAATGGGAGTTTGAATGTTTTCTCCAGGTTTGCGTCAGCATCATTAAATCCTGTGAAAATATCTCCCCGTTCAATTTCGACATGATGACATAAATTAGATGTAAAATCGGAATGAACAAGAGGAGAATTACAATTAAGTGCCTCAATCGGATCATAAACAGAATCTAGCAACTCATAATCCACATCAACTAATTCAACAGCTTTACAAGCTATATCTCGCTCCACTGCAGCTATGGCGACTATTTCATCCCCAATATATTTAGCCTCATCTGTCAGAAATTGTTCGTCGTTTTTAACGATTCCAAATTTGGTTGTTGGCGTATTCCATGGTGTTGCTATTGTAATGACGCCTGGCAACTTTAAAGCCTTAGATATATCGATACTTTTAACACGAGCGTGTGGATATGGGCTTCGTAACACACAGGCTTGAAGCATCCCAGGAATTCTTACATCGGCACCAAATAATGCTTTCCCTTGGGCCTTTTCATATGATCCCTTAAAGGGAACTCTCTTGCCGACATATTGGAACTTACTCATTTTTAATCACCTTTTGTAAATTGTTACGAGAATTGATAGCATTGAATCTTGATTTTCACAAAATTAGTTATAAACTCTTTTTTTCGTTTATTTGAAAAGAGGCAGTTTGGATAGCTTTAATTATTTTTTTATAACCTGTACATCGGCATATATTTCCAGAGAAGGCCTCTTTAATTTCATAAACTGATGGATTAGGATTTTTATCTAACAATCCCTTTGTGGAAAGAATCATCCCTGGAGAACAAAAACCACATTGTATGGCGCCAACTTCAACAAATGCTTTTTGGATTATTTGAATATCTTCATCCATCTTTGACCCTTCAATGGTTGTTATCTCATTATTTTGTAAACCTACAGCAAGAAGGAGACACGAGCACATTGGCAGACCATCAATTAACACAGTCCATGCACCACCATTCCCCTCATTACAACCTTTCTTAGTCCCTATCAGCCCAAGTTGATCTCTAAGGACATCTATAAGAGTTTTCTCTGGAGTAACCCTCAATTTATAAGTTAGCCCATTTATTTTAAGTTTGATCTCAGGATTCATTTCCGTACTGACATATTTTTTCATTTTATTCAACCTTTGCCCTTTGAATTGCTTTCAAGATTGATCTTGCAGTTAGTTCCTTAGCAAGACGATACCGAAACTCTTTGGTAGCGCGGTGATCTGATATCGGATTAATAGAAGAAGCTGTTGCATTTGAGGCTAAATTAATTAACTCCTGCGAAATAATTTGACCTTCCAAAATACTCTCAGTTTCTAAAGCTCTTAGAGGAACTTTTGCTACTCCACCGAGTGCTACTCTCGATTTTTTGATATGAAATAAATCAGATTCTAGTGCAATCAATACAGCAACACTCACTATAGGCAAATTCATAGCACCTCGAGGGCAAAACCTCATATAGACAGAGCCGGTATTTTCCATGACTTTAGGTAAACTAAAATTTAACAACAAACTATCATGATCTAAAATTGTGGTTTTGGGACCAACAAAAAAATCACTTAAAGGCATCTCTCTGAAACCTAAAGAACTTTGAATTCTCACTTCTGCCTCAGAAGCTAACAATGCCGGGGCTGTATCTGCTGAGGGTACAGCTGAACAATTATTCCCACCTATCGTAGCTAAATTCCTTATTTGACGAGAGCCAATTGATCGCGCTGCATCAGCGATCAGTTGATAATTCAAATGTAATAATTCAGATTGTTCTACATTAGTAAGGTTTGTTGCAGCTCCTATTTCAATTCTTCCATCGTCTTTTTTAATAATTCCTTTTAGTGATTCGATTTGTTTTATACTAACTAAACAATTTGGAGAGATTAATCCTGCTCGAACATGCAGTAGAATATCCGTTCCTCCTGCAATAATTCTAGATTTATTTTCACCTTTGTTAAGAACAGCAATGACTTCTTCTACGGATTGGGCTTCAAAATAGTCGAAAGATTCCATGATTCTCACTCTTTTATAACTGGTTTTTTTCCAACAGAAATATGTAAATTGTTACTTTTATATGTCTAATTTATTTTTATTACTCTGAGCTTAATTACTTAATTTCTTATGCTATTCACCAAACAGAATATGTTTTTAACATTTCATAAATTCAAACATTATTAAGTGTGTGAGCAATTTGTACAATATATAAAAAGTGGCTTGAAAATCGTCCCACTAACTTTTGTTGCAAATCCTTTTTGCTTTTATAATTCAAAATAAATATATACTTATAAACCAAGCTTTCTGATTTGATGATTAAAATGATCAGAGTTAGGGTCAGTTTTCATGGTTAAATCCAATTAGAGCTAGTTAAAAATCCTAAAACGATGTTGATAATTTGCTAAGCATGTCCATATTACAATCATAAACCAAGATAATGTAATTTCACTTTTGGATTCTCAGATATCTCTTTGGCTGTGCCATGCATCCAATTTTTACCTAAATCAAGAACAAAAGCAAAATCAGAGATTTCGAGAACTTTTTTAGCATTTTGTTCAACAATTAGAACGGTTGTTCCTTGGTCATTTACATTTATAATTGTTTCAAAAACATCATTTACTAAATTTGGTGCTAAACCTAAAGTCGGCTCATCTATTAACAAGATTTTTGGCTTAAGAATTAAGGACATAGCCATTTCTAAAATTTGTTGTTGTCCACCACTTAAATTCCCAGCTAAATCCTTTCTTTTTTGGCAGAGGATTGGAAATTTAGCAAATACATCATCAATTTCTCTTTCAATCGTTCCTCTCTTAATTGTAAACCCACCCATTTCTAGATTTTCTAGTACAGTCATATTTGGAAAATTACATCTACCTTGTGGTACAAAAGAAATCCCCATCTCAAGAATTGTCATCGGATTTAAATTTGTAATATTCTTTCCATTACAAAGTATTGTGCCCGTTTCGACAGGCACAATACCAAAAATTGTTTTTAATAACGTTGATTTCCCCGCCCCATTGGGGCCAAATATGCATGTTATTGACTTATCGAAAATATCCACTGAGACACCTTTTAAAACCTTGACTTCTCCATAGCCTGAGTAAATTTTGTTCATGACTAAAAGAGGGTTGTTAGACTCCAAAATATGCCTCCTGTACTCTGTAATCATGCTGGACATCGCGAGGGAGCCCATCCGCAATAATGCTTCCTTGATCTAATGCAATAATTCGATCTGCTAAGCCCATGATAAATTCCATGTTGTGTTCAACGATAATGAATGTGATTCCTTGCTGGTTGAGGGTCCTAATATATTCTCCTATCCGCTTGATCATCGTTGGGTTTACTGCAGCGGCAGGCTCATCTAACAATACAAGCTTCGGGTGAAAGATTATCGCCATTGAAAATGATAAGAGTTTTCTTTGTCCATAGGATAAATTGCCAGCTTTTTCGTTTGTAAGGCCTTGTAAGCCGATAAAGTTTATTATTTTATCAGCTTTAATTAATATTTCCTGATCTAATAATCTAGAGTTTTTTGTCCTAAATATTTGTTCCAAGTCATTATCTTGTTGATGGTGCTGAGCGGCAACTAAAATATTTTCTCGAACGGTTAGGTCTATAAAAACGCGGATAAAGTGAAACGATCTAGCTAGTCCCTTTTGTGCAATTTGAGCAGGTTTAAAATTTGAGATGTCCTCGCCATTAAACAATACCCGCCCTTGGTCAGCAATTAACATCCTCGTTATACAATTAAATAATGTTGTTTTTCCTGAGCCATTCGGACCGATAAGGCCAACTATTTCTCCTGTATTCACTGCAAATGAAACATTATTTACTGCAGTAATCCCATAAAATTTTTTGGTTAATCCACAAACTTTAAGTAGAGGCATTATTATATATCTCCATTACGATCCTTTTGTTTTTTTAATTTATTTTTAATCGTTTGTTAACATTTGAAATAATCCCTTTGACACCGTTAGGTATAGAAGTAACAAATATAAGAAGAAATAAGCCATAAATAATCAATCGGAAAGCAGGAGTCACTCTCAATAATTCAGGCCAAACTGTTAGTAAGATGGATCCTCCCACCACACCCAATAAACTTCCAGACCCCCCAATAAAAACAATTGCTAAAAGATTTAGAGTATAATCCATTGATAAATAATCAGGGCAAACAACAGAAATATATGGAGCCCATAAACTTCCAATGGCACCAGCTATTCCTGCACTGATGAAAAAAGTAAGGCGTTTGTATCTTTGGATGTTTATACCAACTGAGCTAGCTAAAACCTCATCATTTCGAACTGCAGTTAACGTCCTCCCTAATCGGCCTGTGGAAATTAAGCGGTAAAGTATAATAATTACAATATCTACCATTAAAAATAGGTAAAAGTATGCTATTAAATTAGTGCGAGATATTTCCAATATTCCATTAAACCATAATGAGGAATTTGAAACGTTGTGGATGCACATGGGTCCTCTGGTTATTTTAACCCAATTTTTTACTACAAGTTGTACAGTGAGTGCTAATCCTAACGTGGCAAAAGAAAACGATAGATCAGAAAGCCGAAAAGCTGGCAAAGACATAACTATTGCAAGTCCGATAGAAAGAATGGTGGCAATTATGATGTTCAGCCAAAACGGAGCTCCAATTGCTTTACCAATTAATGCAGTGACATAGGCTCCTAACCCGAAAAACGAGGCATGTGCTAATGATACAGCTCCTATTTGCCCGGTAACAATGTCATAACTTAGAGCGAAGCCAATGTACATTAATGTTGAAATTAACACATGTAAGACAAATGGCAAGTTAACAAGTAATGGTAAGATTGAAACCAGTAACAAAACCCCGATAATTAAAAAAATAGAATACTTATTTTCCTTAATTGCTTTCATTTTAAATACCGACTTTCTTTCCAAACATCCCGTGTGGTCGAAAAACTAAAATTAAAATCATAATGACAAATGACGCAACATCTTGATATTGAGAGGATACATAACCTGAAAACAATGCCTCAACGATTCCTAAAATGAATGCTGAAATAATAGCCCCAGTCGTGTTTCCCAGCCCTCCCATTACAACAGAAGTCAATGCTTTAAGGGTCATAACAGACCCGACAGTAGGAGAGACATTGTATAAGGGAGTAATTATTACACCTGCAAGGCCAGACATCATAGTACTAATGGTCACTGTAACAAGAGAAACAAAATTAACGTTTATCCCATAAATCAAGCATGCATCACGATTTTGTGAAGCTGCTCGCATTGCCTTCCCAATTTTTGTATTTTTCGTGAAAAAGCTTAGGGCTATAAATGAAATTACTGCTACAAAAAACACCACAAAGCGATGGCTTGATATAGTAATAGGGCCTAAACGAAGGATTGTAAGTGATAATTTTGTTGGAGCTAACCGAGGGGTTGTACCCCAAAAAAGAATTGCAACATTTGACAAAATAATTGAAGTGGCCAAAGTTGCCACTAGCTGTTCTCTCCACGTTTTATTAATTGTTGGATGCACGACGATACGTTCAAACAACAAGCCGAGGATTAACATCACTATCAGGGTAATAACTATCGAGAGAAGGTAAGGAATTTCTTTGTCAACAAAAAGAAAAACCAATAGGTAGCCTCCAAGCATAAAGAAATCCCCATGAGCAAAATTTACCAAACGAGCAACGCCAACAAGTAATGTCAAACCCAAAGCAACAAGAGCATATGTTGCCCCATTTGTTATGCCTGCAATAAGGTATTGAAGAAAAATTTCCATAAAAAACATTTCCTTTGTTGTTTATGAGACGACAGACTTAAAATCTGTAGTTTAATAAATTAACAAAGCCTGTCGTCCCAAGCGGTTCGAAGCCTGTAATTACGGCTTTAGGATCTCGATTACTTCAACAACACCATCTTTCATTGTGTAAACAGGCAACCAATGATGTGCTTGATTATTATCATCAAATTCTAAAGGTCCAATTGGCGTGTTTTCAATAGAAAGGTCGTTTAGTGCGTCTCTTAGGCTTTCCCTAGTGATTTCACCACGTTGTGCAGCTAATTCAATTGCCTCTTTTACTACATAACGAACTATAAAATAGTAAATCGCGCGATGTGGACTAGCCTCCGTGCCCCATCTCGACAAGAAAGCTTCCTCCATCTCAGGTGTCATCCCTTGTGCCCACCATGTGATTTCTAAAATACCTTCATTCAACCCTGGTTCATCTGGTGTCATCTCAGTAAATAAACCTGTTACAATAGTGCTGTTGTATCCATAAATTTTTATACTGAGACCAAGTTCTTTGAATTGACGTAAGATGGTTATTGCATCTGACTCAGTTGTTGTTAATAACAAGGCGCTAGGGTTGGCCTCCTTTATTTTTAATAAAATTGGTCGTACATCAGATGTACCACGTTCAAAATACTCTTCGCCTAATATTTCAACACCCTCTGCCTGAAGCAATGGTTTAATTGCATCAACTGCTCCTCGACCGTAGTCGTCATTGAAAGCCATGAAGAAAACTGATTTTTCATTCTTTGCAATATAAGGGGCATAAGCTTCAGCCATAACAGTGGAAGATGCATTTACACGAAATTCCCAGATATTGCCACCTATCCCTGCCATTTCAGAGATTTCTGGAGCAGTAGATCCGCCTGTGATTTGAGCGACTTTATTTTCTTCAAGTAGTGGCATTGATGCCAATGTACATGAACTACAACCCGAGCCTAGGATTAAGTGGACTTCATCTACATCAACAAGCTTTCGGATTGCACTTGTTGCTTGTTCTGGGTTGCATGCGTTATCAGCAGTGTAAAATTGGATTGGATACCCAGCAATTTTCCCACCTAATTCCTCCAGCGCCAAAGTTGCACCCATCATGTAGCCCTCACCAACATACGCAATAGGCCCACTGAAAGATGCAGCAACTCCGATGCGTATAGGCTCTTTTTCTTCTGCGATTGATACATCTACCGCTTTTTCATCCTCTGATTGTATTGATTGCTGAGGAACACAACTCGTTATCAATGCTAAAATAGTTCCTGTAAGAATACAAATTGACCAGAATTTATGCTTGTTCATCTCATTTCCTCTTATTCTCTAGCTATATCAATAAAATATTAACCAATCAATGTATTTCGCAAAAAATAAATTCTATTTGTTTTATATTAACCTCCTTCTAAAGTAGCGCTCTTACACGAGGCATTATTTCAGTTGTGAAATCTTTTATAATTTTTGTTATACTAATTCCTGGGGGAGCATGAGGGACAATACAAATATTAGTAAAGCCAGCATCAATTACTGCTGCAACCTTATTTGCTACATTACCTGGGGCCCCGGCCCAAGTAAAAGCATCAACAAACTCATCAGACACCAATTCATTTGCTAAAGAATAAACTTCATTGAAGGAAGTGTTATTAAGTATTGTTTCGAATTCTGATGATAACTGTAAACCAGCTTGTGTTATAAAAGTTTGATCAGGATAGCTTGCTAAAATCATACCTGCAATCATCGGTTTAACAGTTGAACGAGCGAGTTCATTGTTCTGGTCAATACATACGTCAATTCGGGCAAATATTTTTATATCATTTATATCTCTGCCAGATTGTGTGCACCCTGTTATCACTGACTTTTGAGATTCATGTAAACCATTTGGGGTCGCGTGTGTTGCAAGCATTGCTCCATCAGCTACGCGTCCAGCCATCTGTTGAATTAATTTACCACGGCTTGCTATATAAATCGGAATGTCTGGATTAGAATCAAATAATAATTGAATATCTTTTGCGTATATTACCTTACCGGTTAAACTAACAATTTCGCCAGCTAGCAATTGTCTAATTAGATGCACTGATTCTTCTAATGCTAAAAGAGGTTTCACTCTATTAATACCCAAATTTCGAAATCCAAAACCACCTGAACCTAACAAAAGATTGGCACGGCCATTTGTTGCCTCAAAAACAGTTGCTATAGCTGCTGCTATTAAGCTAGGATGGTAGCTGTAAGGTTCGGCAATAAACGTCCCAACCTCAAGATTTTTCGTGTTGGCAGAAACAAGTCCCATAGTTACCCACATATCCCGATAATGTTTCTCATTCCCACACCATATCTGCTCATAACCTTCATTTTCCATGAGTTCAATCATACTAAGAAGTGCACTATAGCTTAAAGAAGGTATGAAACCAACACCAAGGCTTATCTTTTTATTGGCAATGCGCCACATATATCATCCCTCCGCAATCTACTATTTAACAAATACAACACCACCACTTAATTCTTGTTAATTTAACTTTCACAATTATTTTTATACGTAATCTTAATAATTAAATCATAAGTTAAATTAAAATAATATAAGAAAACTGTTGAATGTCTTTTTCGCACATTTTGTTATGTGTTATGTAATATAAAGATTTTTTGATACTCTTCCTATTTTCAAAAATCCAATTTGATAAAGATTGGTTGGCACACTAATCACCCTACAAATAACTATTTGTCGAGCTTTGGGGCAGGACGTTTTTCAAAAAATACTATTACGCTATTACACTACCTTTTCTTTTTATTGCCCTTGACAATCCAAAAGAGACGATTCCCCATTTCCTGTTCAATAGCAAACCTGCCTTGTTTCAAACAGAAAATGGGGTTTCGTCCGTTTAAGTTTGAACAAAATCCTATCTCAAATTAATATCAGAATCTGGCTGTTACTGGTTAAAAGCACACAGTTCACATTTTTCTGATCATTTTGTTAGATGCAGTTTGAAAAATTTTGATTTACAAAAATAGCTTGACATTGCATTCTTTATGTCATAAAATAGACGTCTCGATGCGGGGTAGAGCAGTGGTAGCTCGTCGGGCTCATAACCCGGAGGTCAGTGGTTCGAATC
>JAAYKH010000021.1 GCA_012522475.1 Chloroflexota bacterium
CATCTCGCCAAAACCGCATTGGGAATAAACGAATGAGCGTATCCGCCGGGTGGAATTGCCAGGTGCCGCTTTCAAAAAAGACCAGGTGAAACCATGTA
Organism: Chloroflexota bacterium; assembly: GCA_012522475.1. GTDB lineage: Bacteria > Chloroflexota > Anaerolineae > Anaerolineales > Anaerolineaceae > Brevifilum. Next base: position 99 of record JAAYKH010000021.1, read on the forward strand.
AAAATTGAATCGAAATTCAGCGCAATAAACATCAAAACCGCCACGATCAACCCAATCGTAACCCACCCACCCCAATAGAATGCAGTTGTCACCCATTGGCGATTTTCACGGCGTTTTGTCATCCAGACAATTGTGAGAAGAACCGCGCTAAAGGTTACCAAAGCCACTCGCATTCCAGTGACAACAGCTTTAACGTCCACCATATGGCTTAATTCACGAGCATTAAACACAGGTTCGCTACTATCAAACGCTAAGTTAGATAAATAAGAAATATCTTTATAATTGACAAGATAATTAATCGAAGGTTCAGACCAACGAAATCGGTCCACCAAAGAAAAACCATAGGGGTCTTCTGGAAAAGCTGGCAATCGATAAGCCAGCCTGGCGTATGAGGGCATGATTAACAATCTGACAGAGATCATCAAAATTACAAGTGGTGTAATAAAAGTGATGGTCCACAGTAAAATTTTTGTAATGTTTGCATTTGGTTTCATTGAAAATCCTTCAAACCACCAGATAGGAAAAAATCAACAACAAGCTTATTTGTTAGCCACTCTATCGGTGCGATATCGTCTGTGAATACGCGCGTTATCTCTGGCGTTGGTTGACGATACGTAATCGTCATTGCCATTACTTCCAACAGCAATGGATGCACGTCTGAGCCAACCAGAAGGTTGTAATGATCGAAAAAATTCTCCCAGCTCCCAGGCTGTTTTGTCGCAAATAAAATCGTATTGAAGGATTCTGGCAGGTCCATGATAAATATCGTTGGGAACACCTGACAGATTGTCGTCCCCAGATCATTGATTAATGTTCGATCTGTTGGGCTGCGCCCGATATTGATCACCATCACACCCTCATCGGACAGCTTTTCATACACAAGTTGAAAAAACTCCAGCGTTGTCATATGCCATGGGATATAAGGGGGGCGGTAAGCATCAACGCTGATGATATCGTAATCACCTGGCATGCGAGATAAGCCCCAGCGACCATCCTGCACATAGATATTCAGGTTGGGTTGATTCATATCAAAATATTTACGGCCAACCTCAACAACCAAGGGATCGATCTCAAAACCATCGATCTGAATATCACCAAAAACCGCTTGAGCCTGCCTGGCAGTCGTCCCTGCAGCCAGACCTAAAATTGCCATCTTTTCTATTGGGCGCTTACTTTGCGAAGGCAGGTTGAAAAATGGCGCAACAAGCACCTGAGACCAGGGCCCATAATAATTCAACTGGATGGGATGATAAATAGAATGTATTCCCTGCCCTTCATTGAGGTGAAGATACCGATAGTCTTGCTCTTCAACGACTTGAACATAATTATAAGCAGATTCCCCCTCAAAAATTAAATTTTTCGTAGCCTTGTCCGCACCCCTGGCGCCAAACAACCACAACAGAATCAAAATTAATGGCATCCAGGCATACCTCAACCAGGGCTTGAAACCGACATAGAGACAAAACCCAATTGAAGCAATCACCATTAATAAAGAGCTAAAAAACAGGAAAGTGCGATAAGTGCCAATCAGTGGCACCAGAACGAGCACAGGTAAGAAAGTGCCAATAAAAGAGCCCAGTGTTGAAATTGCAGAAAGTGCGCCAGCCGTTTTACCGACATCGCTGGCATCTTTTAATAACAGCTTCAACGCAAATGGTGACACCATCCCCAGCAAAGTCACCGGAATTATAAACAATATCATCACGGTAACAAAAGCTCCGGTAAGAATTGGCATTTGAAACTGGTCAAATGCATTGGCTGTGATGCGCAAAATTGGGCGTGAAACCATCGGCACCAAGCCTACAGCCAGGCTGCCCCACAATAGGATGCGATAGAAAACACGATATTGGGGGTTTTTATCTGCGATTTTCCCACCCAGCCAGTAACCGATCGTGAGATATATCAAAATTAAGCCAATAATACTGGCCCAAACCAGGTTACTGCTTCCATAAACGTTTCCCAACAGGCGTGAAGCAGATAATTCAACAGAAAGTGCAGTCATCCCCGAGAAAAACACGGTGAGATGCAAAAAATACTTTTTCAAACAACGCCTCCAAAGGTCAGTTAATTTATCAAAGATTATAATGGATATAATGCCAATGCGGGTTCAAAACGTGCAAGCCAAAATCATCATCTCCGAGAATTACTTAAAAACAAGAATTATGACGATGCAAAACGGGTGAGACAGTATCAGCACCCTCCTGAAGCCCCGTAGAGCAATTTTAAGGCTGTTAAAGGTCACACAGGCGTCTTACCATTGAATAAGTGTGTAAACGGCCAAGTGTGGTGTTTTTTTCTTAACAAGTTGGTAAGCTTTCGTTTAAATGAAAAAGCTCAGAATATCTGAGCCTCTCATACTGGGGGTGAAGGATTCGAACCTCCATAAACAGATTCAGAGTCTGCTGTCTTGCCATTAGACGAACCCCCACCGTTTAACGACGAAATTTATTCTACCAAACACCGGGTAAAGTAGCAAGTTAAAACTGGTGTTTGCAAGCGAGTCAAATTACCTATGAATTGAGGTAATTTTTCCATAAATATTTTACGGTTGAGGGAGTAAATTTCAATAGTAGACGGTACCTATTAACAAAGGGGCATTCTTTTATCCAGCACCCATAGATTGAAGCGCCGTCAATTGTATCGACGCTGCAATCCAGCCGCATTTAGATTTTAGCTAACAAAAGATGTGAAAATTGAAATCACAGTGTGAATCCAAACTGCTGCTGGCGGGTTGATCCATGGGTTGGTTCTAAAATTTCAGCTTTATGAAAAAACTCATGGTGTTAACCAGATACAGAATTAAAGGATCTAAAAAACCGTCGGGTACTTACCCAATAATGAAGATCAGGGTCTTACTAATTTTTTGATGTCTTTTTATCATTTACGCGTTGGGGAACGCATCGCCACACTTTCAACCATTCCAACCCCCAACATCAAGGTCAGTAAAGAGCTACCGCCATAGCTAATGAATGGCAGTGTCAATCCGGTCACAGGAAACACGTTTAAATTAACCCCAATATTCACAATCGTCTGGAAAAATATCAAAACCCCAAAACCATAAGCTATCAACGCACCAAAGGTATCAGCAGCATTTTGTGAAATATAAAAACAACGCACAACGACCAGCACCAGCAAGGCGATCACAATCAACGTTCCTGCAAATCCAAATTCTGCGGCGAGGACGGAAAAGATGAAGTCCGTATGGCGAACCTTTAAAAAGCGCAATTGAACTTGGGAGGATTGATTATAACCCTGGCCAAACCAACCGCCCGTGCCTATCGTAATCAAGGCCTGGTCAACATTGTAAGTTTCACCATATCGGGCATCGGGATCGGGAAAGAGAAAATTCGTGATTCGATTTCTCTGATAATCAGCCAAAAAAGAAAAACCTGTCAGCGCACCGATTAACAACACAAACATGATGAAGGCAACGAAGATTAAAATATAACGGATTTTTATACCCGCAATCCATAGGTAAGCTGCCCACATCACCAGCAATACAATGGTCATACTTAAGTTCGGTTGAAGAAAAATCCAAATCAGCAAGCCGCCCACCACAGTCCCACTTTTAAGCAATGTATTGGTGGAAAAAGTATCCTTGTTGACTTTTGACAATAAATTTGATAATGCTAAAATAATTACAATTTTTGCTAATTCAGAAGGCTGAACCAGAATCTGACCGACCTCCAACCACCTTGCTGCACCAAACCTTGCTTCAGCCGTATATACAAACATTAAAAAAACCATGGTCACAAGGTACATGGGAGGGATCAATGTAATCCAATATTTATAGTCAACGGAAGCGACCACAAATAACACAGCCAGGCTGATAATTAGAAACGTGGTTTGACGTTGTGGGTGGTCAACCAGCTCAATATTTCCAGCAATCGAACTGCGGATTAATGCTATCCCAAGGATTGAAAGGATCAGTGCAGCGCCAAATAACAAGAAATCGAAGTTCTGCCAAATGTTGCGGGTATTATCCATCGCTCACCCGAGTCTGGTCTTTATTTGCGACGCCGGCGAGGGCTTCGCAGGGGGATATTTGCGATCAAAGTTTGTTCGCGGCCTTCAACTTGAATCTGGATTTCGGTCTCATCAGCATCGATTTCAACAAAATCTGATATAGCTTGAATCAATCGATCTTTTAATTTTTTTAGATCCTCAGAGCTAAGGTCTGTTCTATCGTGAACCAAAACCAGATGCAAGCGCTCTTTGGCCTGTAACGCGCTTGACGGCGGTTTTTTGAGAATTCGTCCAATGAAAGAAGTCATTTTAAGTCTCTCCGGAAAACAGCTGCCCCAGGCGTGAAAGCAATCCTGCTTTAACATTCAATGACACCCAGGGAACCTCTTCTCCCAGCAAACGTTTGCCGATATTCAAAAAAGCTAATCCTGCTTTACTCTTTTCATTCAATACCACAGGTTGCCCACTATTCGTGCTGATTAGAACGGTCTCATCCTCAGGGACAATACCGATTAACGGAATCGCTAAAAGCTCTATAACGTCAGAAATCGAAAGCATATCACCGCGCTTAACCATTTCAGGGTTTATCCGGTTAATAATCAGTTGTGCAGGCCCTTTCTCTTCTGCCTCAACCAGACCAATAATCCGATCAGCGTCACGAAGCGATGAAACCTCTGGGTTCGTGATCACCAGAACTTGGTCAGCAGGTGCAATTGCATTTCGAAAGCCTCTTTCAATCCCAGCTGGTGAATCAATCACGATCCAATCGGCCATTGAGCGTAATTCTTCACATAAGCGAACCATGTCACTGGCGGAAACGGCGGATTTATCACGGGTTTGAGCAGCCGGGATAAGGTGTAAATTTTCGTACCGACGGTCACGAACCATTGCCTGTGTCAGACGGCAACGGCCTTCAACAACATCCACAAGGTCATAAACAATCCGGTTTTCCAACCCCAAAACCACATCTAAATTGCGCAAGCCAATATCGGTATCGATACAGACCACTTTTTGCCCAAGCGTCGCTAAGGCTATCCCCAAATTGGCTGCTGTTGTTGTTTTTCCAACGCCACCTTTTCCTGAAATGATAGCAACGACTTTTCCGTTCATTAAACTCCTTATAATAATTAGTTTAGCCAGGGTTCAGCCACAATCTGCTCATCAATGATTCTGGCCACTTCTGGCTTGGGCTCAGCCTGCCCCTCTGGCGTAATGGCAATTTTTGAAGCAATTCTCAACTGGGTGGGTGAAAGATCCAAAGCACAAACTATCGCAGTTAGGTCGCCATCCGCGCCAGCATGGACTGTCCCTCGCAAGCGCCCCCAGACGATTACACTACCGGAAGCAATAATTTCTGCGCCAGGATTTACGTCTCCAATTACGGCAACATGACCTTTGTATTTTACCGTAAACCCTGATCGCATGGTTCTTCGAATTAAGACGGCTGATTCACCAGCCAGTACAACATCTGAGGGCTCCAATTTTTGATCTGTTTTCTTTTTAGATTTCTCTAGCTTGGTGATCAAGCCCATCTTTTGAGCCGCTTCCTGGGTGATCATCGATTTGCTCACCAGCCCATAAAGTGAAATATTGTGTTGGTTCAATTTTTTCTGCAACACTTCTATCGCATGGGTGCCTAAAACACAATGACCAACATCCAAAACAAGCTGAGCTCCATCAAAAAACGTTTGCTTGTCCTGTAATGTTTGAATTAGGGCTTTCTTAGCGTTCTGCCATTCCTGATCATGAAATTTGACCAGGATTCCCTCTTTAATACCTTTGATTTCCATTTTTCACCAGCGCAATATTTAGAAAAGCATTGCCACAAGCTTAACCATTATCCTTTGCCAGAGCTTGGATACTTTACGTTTACGGGCCGTTCTCTGCGTCAATGGCTTTCAATTCGAAATAAGCATCAATTACGCGACGAACAATCGGTGCTGAAAGCGTAGCCCCTTCTGAGCCATTGTAAACAAAGGCAACCACAGCAATTTCAGCATCATCCCAGGGTGCAAAACCCACATACCAGGCATGTGATGGCCAGGCACCAAAAATACATTTACCTTGTTCATTAGCGATATCATCACAATATTCAGCCGTGCCGGTCTTCCCTGCTGATTTGCTCGAATCGTTGCGGAACAATTCAACATGCCTTTCAATTTCATAGCGATGGGCTGTCCCATCTGTGACCACCAACCGCATGGCCTGGTTTGCCAATTCAATCACCCAGGGCTCTACAGTTTTTTTCTCTCCAGTCGGGTTATTTCCATCATACACGTTAATTACCGGGTCAGTGGTAATATCCCAACGGTAACTAGGTGTTAATTCCTGAACAATCGTTCCGTCTTCTGCTACAATTTTGTCGATCAGCGTCACGTCCATTAACTTGCCGCCGTTAGCAATTGTAGAAAATGAATTTAATACTTGCAGCGGGGTGGCCAGTACAAAACCCTGGCCAACAGCTGCTGTATACGTGTCACCGGTAGCCCAGTTCTCGCCAAGGTTGATGCGTTTCCAGGTGGGATTGGGAATCAACCCATCCTGTTCACCCGGCAGTTCAATCCCAGTTAATGTACCATAGCCCAAAGCTTGGGCATATTCGCTAATGCGCCAGATTCCCAAGCCATCACCCGGAACCTCATCCTGGTAACCACCGCCTACTTTATACCAGTAGACGTTACACGAATGAGCCACACCCCACATAAAATTTACCATGCCATGACCAGCGCGGTTCCAGCAAACAAATTGTCGCGGAACGCCGGGATCATTTTCATAAAAGCGCTGAGTTATGGTGATAATGCCGGGATCAAAAATTTCATAATCGGGCGTAACAACGCCCTCATTCAAAACTCCCAGGGCAGGCGCCATTTTAAAAACTGATCCAGGTGGATGTTCAGCCGAAATCGCATGATTAAAAAGCGGGCGCTGTGGATCATTACTCAATTGCTCGTAGTAATAGCCAGGAATAGCCCGCTCCATGCGGTTGTTTTCATAATTCGGGTATGAAACCAAAGCAAGAATTTCCCCGGTTTTGGGGTTCATGGCAATTACAACGCCACTGTTTGAAAGGACTCTGCCCATGGCGTAGTTCCAAAATTCAATTTCATCAATCAGGGCTTCTCGAGCAATCGCTTGCAGCCTGGTATCGATGGTCAGATAAATATCATTTCCTGGAATTGGGTCAATGGGTTCATCAAGGTTTCTGATAACCTCCCCAGCAACATTGACCTCCACTCGACGAAAGCCGTTCGTCCCTGCCAGTATATCATTCATCGATTGTTCAACACCGGCGTAACCGACCTTGTCACGGTTTGCAAGAAATCCCCGTTCGGTGTAATAGTCCTGTAATATTGCAGGAATTGGCCCTAAAAAACCAATAATCTCTGCAGTCAATTCACCAGTTGGATATTGGCGCACAGGAATAATTTCAACATCAATGCCCGGCCATTTTTCGCGATTCTCCATGACCACCATGGCAACATCCTGTGAAACATTACATTTCAGCGCCGTGGCCTCAAAAGGCCAGTTGGTTGAAGCAATGTAGACGACTTCTTGAATGCCCAGCTCACTGAAACAGGGGGTAAAAGTTCTTACGGTTTCTTCATCTGTATCACCCAGGCTCACCGGCATATCAATCAATTCAGATAGATCCCGAAAAATAGCCTGGATGTCACCTTCTTCACCGGGCAGATAGCCGGGAATAACAACCACATTATAAGAAGGCACATTTTGCGCCAGGATATACCCATTGCGATCGTAGATCGTCCCACGAATTGAAGGCTCGCGTATCGTACGCGTCCGATTTTCATTCGCCTGAGCCACAAAAGCAGCACCCTGCAAAATTTGAATGTCAAATAACCGCAAACAAAAGAAGCCAAACACGGTTGCGATTAAAATATACAAAATTGAATATCGCCATTTATCAAAGTTTTTGCTCGATTGCGAAAAGATGTTCACACCTCCACCTCCAGTGGAGAAATTCGCCCTGCAAGGTCTTTAACGATGGCGTAGGCTGGCAAAGCGAATATCAAATTTAATAATGCACTTGGCAAGATCACATGGTCAAGGCTTTCACGCCATGTTATTGGCGCACGTGTGATTTGTAACACAAGCACATAAACCCCATGTTGAAAAAACGTGCCCAGCAAAACAACCAGAAACATCGCCAACAATGGTGTACGCCAAATTCGCCTTTGTAAAGCTTTAGATATCAAAACGACGCCCAGGTAGCTTATTAACGGGGCAAAGTACGGCATTGCTGAAATAGAGCTGACCAATAAGCCAGCTGCAATAATGCAGAACCAACTGTTTTTTATCTGTTCCTGTAGCGACCAGGCCGCCAAGAATAGCAAGATAATGTCTGCTGTTCCAGACAGTAGCTTTGTCTGCGAAAAAATCGTGGTTTGTAAGACATAAAATACCAATAGCAACAAAACACACAGCAAATGAGAAATCATTGCCCACGCTCCGGAATCAGCGAGGTGATATCCACGAATTCGAAATCTGAGACGACCAAGACCGCGTTAATACTTTCAAAATCAACAATAGGCTGCACCGAAGCCGTTTGAAATAAAGCGTTCTCACGGCGTTGTATCGAAAGCACTTGACCCACGAACAAGTTTGAGGGAAAATTCCCTCCCAATCCTGAAGTTAACACAACATCACCAGGTTCCACGAAAACATCCAAGGGGATCATATCCAAAGAGACATCACCGGTAAGCGATCCAACCAGTTGGGCTTCAATGCCGGCCGATTTTAACCGGATATTTACCACCGAGGTTGAATCCGTAATCAATTTTACCCGGGCAGCACCAGCAATAACCGCATCAACCTGGCCAACCAAACCTTGTTGGGTGACAACAGGCATTCCATAAAACACCCCGTGATTGGTACCACGATCAATGATAATGTACTGCAAAAAGGGGCTGATTTCCCGGCCAATCACAGTGGCGGCAATGTAGTTATATTGAGGGTTCGTCCGCCCAAAGTCAAGCAACGCAAAACACACCTGTGCCTCACCCAAACGTTCTTCCATAACAATCAATTGGGTTTGAAGCTGTGTGAGTTGAGATTCAAGTATGGCATTTTGTTCCCTGAGGACTGTCATGTCGCGGGGTGTGGTCAGCAGGTCCCGAATCGAGATATAACGCACGGAGAGCCAGCTTTGCAATGAGATCAAAGGGTTCACCGATAGGTTAAAAACTGGGGTTAAGTAACCGCTCAATGCAAGAAATAAGACCCCGCTGATGATCACAAAAATAACGATAGTTTGAATGTTTTTTGAATTAAGGAATTTCATAATTAACCGATCCTATAATTATTGCTGGATCGAATTATTGATGTCAACGGTTATGATAGGATCATCCGTGTGGAAGGCTCTCGCTCTATGCCAACCAAAAAACTCGAAAACTCTTCTTTATTCTGAAGAACCATGCCACACCCCCGTGCCACACAGGTCGTTGGATCCTCTGCCACCCAAACACGAATACGCAAATCGGATGATAAGCGTTCGGCAAGATTTTTGATCTGCGAACATCCGCCCGCCAGACAAATCCCGTTGTCAATTAAGTCTGCCAGTATTTCCGGTGGTGCTTCATCAAGCGCATCGCGGATTGTTTTAATAATCACTGCAATCGATTGTGAAATTGCCTCGCGAATTTCCACCGATGAAATCTCGATAGACTCTGGTAATCCAGTCACTAAATTCCTGCCCCGCACCTCCATGGTCAGCTCTTCTTTCATGGGATAAGCAGACCCGATGGCAATTTTTACCTTTTCTGCCATTCTTTCACCGATGAATAAATTATATTTATTCCTGATGTAGTTGATGATATCCTGGTCAAGTTCATCACCAGCAACTCGTAACGACCTGGAAGCAACCACGCCTCCCATCGAAACAACAGCGACTTCCGTTGTTCCACCACCAATGTCAACGACCATCGTTCCCTGCACCTCCATAACCGGCAGGCCGGCTCCAATGGCTGCGGCAGATGGTTCATGGATTAAGAGCACTTCTCTGGCACCAGCAGCTTTGGCAGCATCAAATACAGCCCGTTTTTCCACTTCTGTGGCGCCTGAGGGGATGCCAATAACAACCCTTGGTTTTGGGAGTGGAACAATACTTTGCTGATGTGCTTTGCCAATGAAATACTCCAACAAAGCCTGGGTAATATCATATTCACTGATCACACCATCTCGCAAAGGTCGTAGCGCAATCACATTGGCTGGCGTCCGGCCAACCATAGATTTCGCTTGTGCGCCAATCGCAATTGGGTCACGAGTACGTTTCTCAAGCGCCACCCAGGAGGGTTCGTTGATCACGATGCCTTTGCCACGAATGAAAATAAGCGTATTTGCAGTCCCTAAGTCAATACCAATATCGAGAGAAAACAAACCCCAAAACCAGTTAAACGGCGAAAATGCCAATTCATACTCCTTAAATTAACAAGTTTGGCAATGAAATATCACCAAAAAACCACGCAAATTATACCATAGGACGATAATCAAGCTTTTTCTGATAATTGTTTTTAGTTTACCCTTTTGATGACAACCTGCCAACTATGAAACAGTTAACCACCAAACACCGTCATTGCTGATTAATCATAAAAAACACGCTAATGATTAATCTTTTCAGCCATCGTAAAACTACGCCGATTAACGATCGTTTGAGGTGTTTCTAAGACCGCTTTGATATCATCACCCTCGTTGATTACAAAAATAAAAGCACCTTGGCCGGATAGTTTTTGTGCTAATTCATCCGCATCAGATAAGCCGCCAAAATTCTTAGGGTTGATGATGATGATTACAGGAATTAAACCCCGGTGAAGCAATTCCATGGTAATCGTCTGAAGATGTTCGCTGGTTTCAGGTGAGATGATAACCACAGTACTGCCCCTCACCAAATGACTTATCTGAGTGCTCACCAAAGCCCAGATCGGCAGCTCGCCCTCCGGTTCTAGTACAGCCAGTGTTTCTAATATTTTCCCCAACTGGCGTTCACCGCGTTCGGCTGGCAGGATTGAATATTTTTGACCTGCCGAAACTAAACCCACTTCCCGACTTTCTTTGATGAAGTATTGAGCAAGAGAAGCTGCAATAGAGATTGCATATTCCGCAGTATCTGGCGGCAACTTGTAAGTTTTTTTGTAACGACCCCACCAAACCTGATGCAAATTTGGCACACCGATTTCGTCGCTGCGAATATGAGCTGGTTGATATGCATCGAGGAAAATCCACACTTCTGCCAAGGGGTCTTTCTCAAATTCTTTAACCATTAATTTTTGTTGACGTTCTGAAGAAGGCCAATGAATTTGTCTGAGCGGGTCGCCCGGGACATACTCACGGACGCCTGCAACATAGGGCGTGACCTCGAGTGTTTTTTCTCGCAAGGCACGGCCACCCGGCAGGACGCCAGAAGGCGCCAGGAAAAATTGAATATCAAATAAATACGGAATAACCAGCAATCGCAGGTTGTTTTCAAAACATTTCCTTCGCAGGAACAGGCCAAAAATATCTCCCGATTCAACCTGTGTGGGGCTAAGTGAAAACCACCCTCTTTTTTGAAGCAAGGTCAAGCCGATATAAACTCTGGTGTGTTTCCCACCCACATTGGTGAGCGCCTTCGAACCCGTTCCACCCAAAAGATTAGATTGATCAACAATTTTCAACCATACTTTGGGGATGATCGAGCGGTTAACAACCTCATATTCCTCAGAGAAGACCTCACCCACCTGCTTGCGGTTAATCCGTGAGGAACGCTTGAGCGTGATGCCCGTTAATGACACAGCTGTCCACAAGGCGCTCAACCCCAAGATCACAATCATTGTTATTGTCAAACGCAGAAAAATAGGGTTTGGCGCGAGCCAGGGCAGCCGTGTAAGCAGGTAACTTCCTCCGGCCAGAAAGAGCACCCACCAGAACGACCGACCAAATTTGATCATAAATCGCCGTCTCCCAGATCCCCAGCGGGCACCGGTAAAGTATCCAATATTTCTTTCACGATTCTGGTCGAACTGACATCGGCCAGTCGAGCAGAGGGGCTCATCACCACGCGATGAGACAACACATAGGGCGCAAGCATTTTAATATCATCCGGTAAAACGAAATCCCTGCCATCCAGAGCTGCCATTGCCTGCCCCGCTCTAAACAGACTCAGGCTTCCTCGCGGGCTGGCACCAAGAAACACCTCGGGATGTTCGCGCGTTTCCCTGACCATTTGAACAATGTAGCGTTTGACCGGCTCAGAGACATAGATGCTTTTAATCATGTTCTGGGCGTTGAGAACCTCTTCACTTGTTACCACAGGCTTAAGTTCCATGATTGGGTGGATCAGTTGTTGTTCTTCCAAAATCTTAATTTCATTAGCCAATGAGGTATATCCCAGGTCGATCCGCATTAAAAATCGATCCAATTGAGCCTCTGGCAGAGGGAAAGTGCCTTCGTATTCGATGGGATTCTGAGTAGCCATGACCATAAAGGGAACAGGTAAAGCATGTGTCATGCCATCAACAGTCATCTGCCGTTCTTCCATCGCCTCTAACAGCGCTGATTGTGTTTTTGGTGTGGCTCGGTTGATTTCATCTGCCAGCACCACCTGTGCCATCAAAGGGCCGGGTCGAAATTCAAACTCGTGTGTGTTCTGGTTGTAAATCGAAACACCTGTTACATCGCTTGGGAGCATGTCAGGCGTAAATTGAATCCGCTTAAACGTGCATCCCAACGACGCAGCCAAACTACGGGCCAGCATTGTCTTGCCCACGCCTGGCACATCTTCAATAAGAAGATGTCCCTGACATAAAAAAGCAACCACCGTCAACGCAATCGGGGTTTCCTTGCCGATAATTACTTGATTCAAATTCTGCTTAAGTTTATTTGCCAGTTCCTGCACCAGGGTAATATCAAGGGGCATCATGAAATCTCCTGTAGAATCATCAAATTCAATAGAAAATTGTCCGGATTCCTAAACTTATTTTATCTCATTAAAATTATTGGTACACTTGGATCAGTATTGGATAAATGTATATTCATTTTCAGCAAGAATCCTGCTGTTAAGATGATAAAATAATATCACCTCGTTGAAAAGTGTGGATTTATGGTTGAAGAAAGCACCAGACCTGCTCAGATGAAAGGCCAATGCTTATGAGTGAATCGTTAAATCTCTTCCGCTTGCAAAAACTAGATAGCGAAATCGATCAAACCAGGTCGCGCCTCGAAGAAATTATCCGCGCGCTCAACGATGATCGGCGCCTAAAATTAGCCCATCAACAACATGAAAAAGCTCAAGAAATTGTCCGCAAGGCTCGCATTAAGCTCAAACAGATTGAACACAAGGTTGAAACGCAGCGGATAAAGCGAAAAGCTTCCCAAACCTCTCTGTTTAGCGGAAAAATTAAGAACCCTAAGGAGCTGCAAGATCTACAAATGGAGTCCGAGGCGCTCAAACGTTATATTGCCCAATTGGAAGATGAACAACTGGAAGCAATGATTGATCATGAATCTACCGAAGAGAAATGCCAGGCAGCAGAAGACAATCTCAAGCAAGTCAAAGCACAATTAGTTCAAGAAAATGCCGCTTTAATAGGTGAACAATCAAAATTGAAGGTATCTCTTAAACGATCACTCCGTGAGAGGGAAGCCGCTCTTCAATCAATCTCTCACCAGAACCAGACCCTTTATCTTCAGCTTCGAGAACGCAAGCGGGGTGTTGCCGTGGCTTCAGTTTCCGAAGGCGGCTGTGGTATTTGTGGTCAAGCATTGACACCTGCAGACCTTCAGACAGTGCGCTCCTCCATTGGGCTGGTCTTTTGCAGTTCGTGTGGACGAATTCTATACGAAGGTTAATGGGTTTTATTGAAAACTGCGCAGCAACGCAACGATAATTGCCCCTACAACCTGCAAGGCAATCATAAGAATCAAGGGGCTGAAATCCATTCCACCCACTGGAGAGACATACTTTCGAATAGGTTTTAAAAGGGGGTCAACGATCCGTCCGAGTGTGTCAATCACTGGATGAAAGGGGTCTAAAAAGTAACGGAGCAACGAGTAAACAAAAACAGCAAGGACCAAAACCCTGACCGTGGCGTTGACAATTATAATTAACAATCCCATTTTCCACCCTATTCATTCATTGACGGGCCTGGATCCAAAGATCGTTGTACCCAGTCTGATGATGGTTGCACCCTCTTCAATGGCGACTTCATAGTCAAAGCTTGTTCCAATCGATAGTTCATCCCAGGAGACTTCAGATAATTCCTTCCGGAGGAAACCCTGCAGCCGGCCCAGGCGCTGATAAAAAGGGCGTGTTTTTTCCGGATCGTCAAAGAAAGGCGGCATGCTCATTAATCCTTGTATTTGTAAATGCGGAAATTCGGTGATTTCTTTAAATTCCGATAGTAAATCGGGCCAGCGATGCTCATCCCATGCGTTAAACCCATGTTTACTTTCTTCGCCGCTTACATTAACTTCAATCAAAACTGGCATGCTCCGGTTGGTTTCAGCACAGAAACGGTCCAGGCGGCGGGCAATCTTGATACGATCCACAGCATGAACCCAGTCAAAATAAGCGCATACCGAGCTTGCCTTTCGGCTCTGAATATGACCGATCATGTGCCAGGCAAGGCTTTCATCTGAGGCTAACTCCTGAATTTTCTCAACAGCCTGTTCAGGATAGTTTTCGCCAAAGTCGCGAATGCCGGCAGCTATACCGGCTTTAATCGTCTCCAGTGGCAAAAGCTTCGTGACTGCCACCAGTTTAATTTCATTGACGTCTCGCCCTGCCTTCCTGGCTGCCTTTTCCATTCGCCCTTTTATATTGGCAAGGTTTGCTTCAATCTGAGCAACCTGTTGCGAGAAGTTTAACGCTGTCATCCGATGATCTCCCTGTGATCTCCCTGTTTTAACTTAATTATCCCTGATGCTCATGAAAACAGCAAATCGACCGGTTTGACCATGCTCACCACGATGAGAATACCAATCTTCTAAATTACAAGCAGTACAGATTTTGGAAATTTCAATGTGCTTCACGCCAGCCTGAAAAAGGACATCCTGGTTAGCACCCCACAAATCCAGAAAGAGTTTTCCATCCTTGTTTTGAAAATAATGCCGGGTATCGCCACGGAAATGCTTCTGGTACAAGCTCAGCACTTCAGGGCCGACTTCGTAACAACGTTGACAAATAGAGGGGCCAATGCCTGCAAAAATTGTTTCTGGACGAGAACCGAAGCAAGCCGTCATTTTTTCAACCGCTCGCTGGGCGACCTGCTGATAGGTTCCCTGCCATCCAGCGTGAGCGATGCCGATCACGCGCAGCAGCGGGTCGACCAGTAAGATTGGCACACAATCAGCAAAGCGCATAAACAAGGTGACAGTAGCTTTGTCTGTCAGGATTCCATCCGCCCGATCATGAGGTTGGTCCAAACTTCGCGGCGCATCTGCACAAACAATCTTATCTCCATGGACCTGCCAGACATCAAATCGAGAAGAAAAATCATAACCAAAAGCATTGTAAATCCGTTTGTGGTTGGTCAGTACCGCCTGGGGGTCATCCCCCACCGTGCCCCCAGTGTTCAGGCTGTTGAAAGGTGGCTGGCTAACACCGCCTCTGCGCGTCAATATCGCATGGAATACTGGGAGGTCTTGAAAACTTTCAAATTGGTAGTAACGCAGACCTTGTTTATCATAAAAACGCATCAGGTCCTCTTACCTCTCTGCGCCTCGATTTGTGAGACAATGGCCTGCTTCAACTGCATTTCCCGCCGGTTTTCCTTAATCGATTCTTCCATATATGGGTAGCCAAACCAGGCTGAGGTTAAGCCAAACAACCCACCTGTCACAACGCGAAACATCGGGGTGCTTTCACGTAATGGGATCCAATCAAAGATCGCCCAACCCGTCTGACCAAGTAGTTGGGAGAATCCATCCAAACCAATCGGGCCCAAACCCAGCAGAATCCATATATACCAGGGCAACGGTTTAATCCTTCTGCCGAAAACAGAAAAAATCAAGCCAAACACAAAAATCGCGCTGTAAATTGCAACATCTCTCTGACATAAGGCCGTCTTGTAACCCATGGTTTCATTGCCGAGAAAGCTACGGGCGGCGTTGACATTGTTCTCATCGATCCCAGCAGCCATGCCAAAGGTCAACAACCCATCCACCTGACCCATTTGGCTTGGGTAATAAGGCTGTTCACCAAACAGGTAGAAGGTTCGGTATCCCAGTTGATGACACAGTGGGCTGTAGACCTTATAAATAACCTTGGCAGGTGTTACCCAGCCGATCTTCATCAACCCTGGTGCCAGAAAAGCAAAAAAGACATATAAAAAGACAACAGCATTAAAGACCAGCATGTATTTTCTCGAAAACCAGTGTGAAAAGCGGTCAGCTTTTTCCATCTCAAGGGGTTCAGAAATACGCCGCACCAATACCTGGTTACCCTTTGCCTGTGCTTCTTCCAATCTCGCTTCGGATTTTTCAAAGGCGAGTTTAATGTCTTCAATTTCGAAGGTTTTTGTGATCCGATAAACACCGATGTCTAAAACAGGTGCCTTGTCAGCATACTCAGATTGCAAAACTGGCTCGCGATCGATATCAATAATGGACAATTCATGAGGATGTTCATTTTGAAGTTGATCGAGATGTTGGATAATCGCTTCAAATTGATTGTCAGCTTTTGAAATAAATAATGTTGCCTGTATCATTCACCTAGCCCTAACTTTAATAAATACCGATCAATAAGTTCTGAATCTAATTCACCAATATGGGTTGCAACGACCTCACCTCTTTCGTCAAAAAAAAGGGTCGTGGGGAACCCAAAAACTCTGTATTGGCGGGCAATTGTATTTGTGGGGTTAAGAAGGAAGGTTAATTCAAACCCATGTTGATCAACAAAGTTTCGCACAACATGCTCTTCCTCGCCGGGGTTGATGGCCAACACCACCAATTCGTTCTCATAGCGGTGCGCATAATCCTGAATTACGGGCATCTCTTCCAGGCACGGCGGGCAATAAGTTGCCCAAAAATTCACCATCATGGGCTTTCCAGAAAAGTCATCAAGAGCAATTGGTTCGCCGTCTAAATCAAACAAATCAGCCTGCTCTATCTCAACGATGACGGCTTCTTCCTCACTTACTTCCGGGGTCGGAATTACGACATCCTTTTCAGAAGTGAGCGCCACCGGATCGTTGAGACTAAGGTTCGTTTGCTGATGCTTGCTCTGGGCCGTCTGGCGTAATTTTAAAAACACGAAGATGCCCATTGCAATGATCAACACCATCAAACCCAGGTCAACCAGCCAAAGTTTCTTTCTCATGCAATCACAATCCCTAACCGGGTTAAATCCCAGAGTTTAACAGACTATCAAATGTGGCCAGCTGCTGGTAGATGCCCAGGAACAGCATGACGCCGACAATGATTAAAATAATGCCCATCAAAATTTGAATGATCTGCATTGCTCTGCCGTATTTTTTCAAAAATCTTGTTACCCACCCCACGCCCAAAGCTGCAATTAAGAAAGGCAAAGCCATCCCTAATGAGTACACGCTCAGCAAGCTGACGCCCTGGCCGATATTGGCACGTTCAATCGCCAAAGTCAGGATTAATCCCAGCGTTGGGCCGACACAAGGTGACCACCCAGCAGAAAAGACCACGCCCATTATGAAAGAGGCAAAGAAGCCGCTGCCCTGGCTCAATTTTGACTGTGGCCTGAAATCATAATTGAGGAAGGGAATCGTGATCAACCCTGTCATATGCAGTCCAAACAAGATGATGATCACACCGCCTGCTTTTGCCAGCAGTTCGCGGATTTGAAATAAGAACACACTAAAAACCGAAAAAGCCAATCCAAGTGAGATGAAAACAAAACTAAACCCGAGCACAAAAGCTAAACCATGCAAGAATGTCTTCCACTTGTTGGCTGTTGTTGCTTCCTGATCCAAAATTGAACGCCCGCCCAGGTAGCCCACATAGGCCGGAACCAGTGAAAATACACAGGGTGAAAAGAAGGATACCAGGCCTGCTAAAAAAGCCAAACCTATTGAAATGTTGATCTCACCCATAAAATTTGCCTTAATCTGATTTAGGACACCAATTCAACGGTTACCGGCGTCGACACACCAAAACCAGACCAGGTCAGATCCCCCTCTTGATAAGGGACTGCCGGTTCTACCCAGCGCCAGATCCACTTTACATCTTCATTCCGACAATTAATGCACCCGTTTGATTTCATAATCCCAAAGGCATTGTGCCAGTACGTTGAATGAATATAGACGCCACCAGGTTCAATGCCAAAATTCCAGGCCACACCAGGCAAATCGAAGCCCGGCATATAACGCCCATCCTGGCTGTAATGCATGGAGATATTTTTCCGCCAGGGCGTATGTTTGCCAATCGGTGTGATCCATTCCCCGGTCTCAAAATTTCGCCCACCTGTCGTTACAGTCGTAAAGAAAACTTCCTGATCACCTTCAAAGCAGGTTAATGTTTGAACACCGATTCCTCGCATTTGAATCAGGATGTGTTTGCCATCGACGCCCGGGTTGATGGGAGTAATGTCTTCAGGCATGATGGGTTGGCACACGTGGGCATCGACCCAGTAAGTATCAGGGAAGGCGCCCACTTTTTGCATCAAACAATATTGGGTCCTTCCCGTTGTGGGGTTTTGGCGGATGTCAAACGCCCAATAAACCTGCGAAAAACGCACGCGTGGATAGATCACATGGGGGTCTTTAACCCACCACTGATAGTTTTCTTTGGGCTTTGTCAGATCAATATCAGTGTAAGGTGTGGTAATTTCAACCCACATTCCGCGAGACCCGTCAGGCATTTCCGGGAGTTCAGCTAAAGGTTCATGGACAATATGGCGTACCCTTTGAACGTCGTCCGCATAAAGATAACCTTCTGGAGTTTCGACCCAGCGTTGATTGATCCGCAATGGGTCCAACTGTTTGGCAATGACTTCCTGTTTCCACACAAACACATCATCGTGATAAGCAGTGCCGATAACCGGAGCATCAATATATGGCTCACTTCGAATTGGCACGTGAGTACCCCACTCACCAACGCAAATTCGACCTAAAAGCTGGTCAACGGGAAACTCAGGGGTAACAGGGTTTTGCAGTACTGCCTGGTTGCTGGCAGTAAAAATATGGCCCATTTTTGTTCCGCTAAGCGCAAAACCACCCAGAGTCAACGCTGATAATTTCAAAAATTCTCGTCGAGATAATCTGTCTTTGCGATTCATATTATGATTAAAGTAATCCAAATAGTCGTAAATGTCAAGAAAAGGGCTCTGTTTCTAATTCCCTTTTCAAGATTAAGGCTTTCATTTTTTCAATATCGGGGCCCCACCAGGTGTCCTTCGGTTGATAGGGAATTGCCGCTCTTATTGTGTTATAAACCGCCCCGGTTCCCCGCCCTAAAGCAGCTGCGGGATGCTGCTTGAGCCTTAAATCTATAGCTCTTGCAGCAATGTAGCACTCCACTGCCAAAACGTAAACTGTGTTCGCAAGGATCTGGGTTGCATGCCTGGCTGCCGTCATCGCGTTGGCATTGTGATCCTCTTGCTGTGCTGAAACAGGGAGCGATTCAACCGAATCGGGGCTGGCCAGCGTGCGGTTTTCCAGAACCAGCGCAGCAGCAGTGTAATGCGGCATCATCATCCCCGAATTTAATCCCGCATCATCATCTTTATCGACCAGCATTGGTGGCAGGCCGCTGTTAAAGTTCGCGTCAATCAGTCGGCTTGTTCGCCGCTCTGAAATTGCTGCCAGTTCAGCTATTGCAATCCCCAGATAATCCATCACCATGCCGATTGGCTCCCCGTGAAAATTACCGCCCGAAAGCGCGATGCCCGGGTCGAACAATAAGGGGTTGTCCGTGGCAGCATTAATTTCATGGCCAATAATGTTTTCGCAAAATGCCAGTGTGTCCCAACCTATACCCTGAACCTGGGGCGCACAGCGCAAGGAATATGCATCCTGCACACGCGCGACACGATCAATTAAAGTGCTGCCCTGGGTCAGCGTTCTGACCGCTTCTGCAACGCTCTTTTGACCTTTCAGGCCACGTGACTGATGCAGGCGGGCGTCAAACGCGGCTGAACAGCCCATTAACGCTTCTAATGTCAGTGCCAGGGAGATTTCCCCAGCCCGCAATAAGGTTCTCGCGTCATATAAAGCCAGTGCGGCAATCGCCGCGGAAAAAGTAGCCCCGTTTGAGAGCGCCAGACCTTCCTTTGCCTGCAGGACGACCCTTTCAATTCCTGCACGTGCCATGGCGGCCTTTCCGGTGAGAATTTCATTTTCATAGCGTGCATATCCCGATTCCGAATCAAGGTCCTGCGCATCGGTTGTAAATACCAGCCCAATGTGAGAAAGCGGCGCCAGATCTCCAGAGGAGCCCAACGAACCTTGCGCGGGAACGATCGTGGTGACCTGTTGATTAAGTAACTTTAGCAGGGTTTCGATGACCTCCAAACGCACGCCAGAATGCCCTTTTGCCAGTGTGTTGGCTCGCACTAATATCGCTGCTCTGACGATATCATCCGCCAATGGCTCGCCGGTGCCCACCGCATGGCTGAGGATAAGGTTCCTGCTCAATTGCGCTGAATCATCAGTTGAAATGCGAATATCAGAAAAGACCCCAAAGCCGGTATTGATCCCATAAACAGGCTCACCGCGTCGAATGATATCCTCAACCCAATCACGAGATCTTTTGATCGTAAGTTTTGCTGAGAGCGCCAATTCAACGCAAGCGCCCTGACGGGCAACAGCAACAATTTCTTCAAAGGTGAGGTGACCACCATCAATCGTAATTGTTTGCATTAAAACTCCCTTTTCAGAACACTAAAAACCGATCAGGACGGAAACCAGGGGAACGGTGATATTATCAATATCCGCAAAGGGCAGGGACTCAACCAATGTTGACCCAATCGCAATCACAGCTATTGGAAGCAAGTATTCCTTCATCGGTAGTGGAAAAATATTTTTCCCAACAAAGACCCACAGCACCAAGGTCGAGAGTAAAAAACCACCAAAAAGCATGGTCAATGAGCCTGCCAGCGTCTTCTTTGGTGACCAGGGTATGCTGACCCCGCCGACCTTATTCCCAACAATATCTGCCAGACCATCCCCACCGCATAACATCATCAGAGCAACAATCCCGATTGGCGAGCGCCACCAAAAGGCAATCGTCAACAGGATAAAAGCGATCCCATAAAATAAGGGCCCACGCAAGATCTCACGTCGATCACCAGTGCGAGACAAAGCGACCACCGCTGATGGGTCCTTTATAACCCCAGAGCCTACCAATGCGAATTGCAGCGTTATGGCCAAAGGCACCAGCGCTGCCAAAAACGGCGCTGATGGCTTATCTTTAAAAAACAACCAACAGAGAACGAAAATAGGGCCGGTACCTATATGTATTATTTTGCGACTGATAACGCTTGAAACCCACCCCCGATGCGCGAAGAAGTTGTTCAGCCTCAGCCAGAAAACTGCGATCAGCACGGTTAAGGCTAACGCAAGCAGGTTATTGTTGAGCATTATTTCCTTTCCCAAACTTTGACGCCCCAGCTATAGATTTTGATTGTTTCGCCGGCTCGCCAGCGTCCGATCAACATCCCGATCCATATCCCGTTTTTTAATCGATTGTCGTTTGTCGTAATGCCGTTTTCCCTTAGCCAGGGCAATTTCCACCTTGGCCAGGCCGTGGCGCAAATACAAGATGGTCGGGATGATCGTAACGCCTCTCAGACGCACTGCTTCCCAGAGCGTTTTGATCTCGCGTTTGTGCAGCAACAAACGACGGTCGCGCTCCGGTTCATGGTTGAACACACTGGCCTGATTGTAAGGGGCAATGTGAGCGCCGACCAACCAAGCTTGTTTGCCGTTCGTTCGAACATACGCTTCAGCAAGAGATACCTGGCCTGCCCGAATGGATTTGATCTCAGAACCCTTAAGTTCAAGACCAGCTTCAAAGGTCTCCAGGAGGTCATATTCAAATTTTGCTTTTCTATTTCTTGAAATTATTTTAATTCCGCTCATGACACCTAATTTTAACACAAACTCGCGCTTCGAAGAACAACCAACAACCCATCAAAACCAACCTCGCCTGTAAATTAACTGGTCTGCGAATCATCATCCCAGGAAATTCTCAAGCTGATTTCAATGGGTATAATACTATCAATAGGCAAACGTAGCTGTTTTTTAGGAGTTGCACAATGGATATTACCTTAGCTTTAGGCGGAGGGGGCGTCAGGGGTGTTGCACATATTGGTGTGATTCGCACCTTGGAAGAGCACCAATTCAAAATTAAAGCAATTGCTGGAACCAGTGCAGGCGGGCTGATGGGGGCAGTTTACGCGGCCGGCTTCAGCACCCAGAAAATTGAAAATGCCGTTGATGACTTTGATCCTCTGCGAGCTTTTTCGCGTCAAACAGATGATCGCCCTTCTTTATTAGGCCTGGGCGGCATTTCTGATAAGCTCACTGCGCTTTTAGGTGAGCGCACTTTCGATGAACTTGAAATACCCTTTGCGGCAACAGCTGTCAGTTTGTATACGGGCAAAGAAATTATCCTCACCACAGGGAAAGTAATCGACGCAGTTTTAGCCACAATCGCCGTTCCAGGCATTTTCCCCAGCCAAAAAATTGGCGGTCGGGTGCTGATCGACGGGGGCATCCTCGATCCTGTACCTGTACAGGTTGCCCGTTGGATGCGACCCGATCTACCCGTAGTAGCGGTCACGTTGAATAAGCGTTCACCCGATTTCCCAGAAGAGGAAGTCGCATTGCCAATTCACATCCCGGGGCCTGCTTCAGTCATTGAACATCTGAACAATTTAAGGCCAGTCCAGGCGTTAAAAATTTTCTCGCAATCATTTGAGGTGGCCAGTAAACACTTAACTAAGCTATCGATGCAGTTGTACAAACCCGAAGTGATCATTTCGCCCCCTGTTGGGCATATTGGATTGCTACAAAAAATTGATGTTAAAGAAATGGTCCAGGCAGGCATGGCAGCCACAGAGGACATTCTCAACGAAATTGAAGCAGAAGCAAATTGGATGAAAACCCTGCAGCGTAAGGTTAAACAACACGTCAACCCTGACCCCCTGCCAGATTATTGGGGAAACGTCGAAACATGATCGATTGAAAACATGTTTTAGGTGATCACTGACCAAACCGAGTAACGTATGGAGTCACCTGGAGTTGATATCAGGTTGACCTGAGTGCAACGCCTGCTGACAATAAAAACCAGTCCCATGTGGACAAAAATTCAATTTTTTCGATGGAAAGAGCCCTGATAAATGCCTGATCATCACCATGAGATCATCGAAATTGATGGATGGCACTTTCGTGTCCAGCACCCAAAGGAAAACACAAGCAGCCCACGGCTTATGTTATTGCTGCATGGTTACCAGGGTAATGAAAACTCGATGTGGCTTCTCACCAACCCTTTGGCCGATGATTACTTGATGATTGCACCACGTGCGCCAATCGAAAGCGCTGAAAACCAGTATGTCTGGCATGAAATCAAACCACAATGGCCCGATATTGGAGTGTATCAGCAGTTGGCGGATCAATTGCTGACACGAGTTGACCTCTGGCTGGAAAAACAAATGATACCGGCAAAAACGTTCGACCTCATGGGCTTCAGCCAGGGTGCGGTAATGGCGTATGCGCTCGCTTTTTTACGCCCAGAAAGAATCAACCGGGTTTCTGCGCTGGCAGGTTTTATTCCGCACTCGTGGAAGGCCCAGGTGAATATGGGTAATATAAAAGATAAGCCTTTCTTTATTGCCCACGGAATTCGGGATGAAATTATCCCTATCTCAAAAGCATACCAGGCCGCCGGCTGGCTGAAAGAATTTGGCGCTCACATCACTTTCTGCGAAGCAGATATCGGGCATAAATTGGGTGCAAATTGTTTTAAAGGTTTGGGGGATTTTTTTGGCTAACGCCCACTGATCAGCGCAATTACACCCAAGAATATCCCTAAAGCCCCAAGACCGATGATAATTAACCCCATCGGGAGACCACTGAAGCCTGGCGTACCTTCGAGTGCTTCAAAAGTCGGGATCTCCAGCGGTGCTGGCTCTGTAAATGTGGGCAAACGAGTGGCATCGGGCGTGATTAGAAATTGCGCCGCCAGGGTTGGATCGACGGTCCTGGTTACATGCGGCGTCGATGTCGGCGGCGGGTCAACAATCGGAACGTCGCCGCCATAGAGCGTAACCAGGTTCCCATACACCCACGCCTTACCTCCACGCACACCCGGATATTCAATCTGGAACCAATCCTCATAACGGCCAATCGCATTGGCCTCCTGGTGGATCAGCAAAACACCAACTTTTTCGGTTAATGCATTCGGCCCTGCACGCACATTGATTTGATTATCCGTAGCAGTCAGAGGGTTGACAACAACATACGGCCCTCGCGGGGTGCTGGTCACTGTTGCTAACACACCCGTTGGCTGCTGCGCCAACGGTTCTCCGATCACAGGATTAGACAGGCCGCTCCAGAGCAGGAGTACGATCACAAAGATCAGAAGAAATACGTGTTTCCAACGAATTTGATAAACAGCTTTCATTTTTTCACCTTAACAATCATCCAAACGGATTATAATCCATGGTGAAAGATTAATACAGTTGATCGAGTATCGTCGACTGAAGTATTCTTGGAAGGTCAAAACATGCCAATTACTCGTATTTATCACGGAGACATCAGTCCAAGCGACATCGCGCGAGATCTGATCGCTTATTATAATCGCGGGGCTTACTTTGTTCAGCAAATCGGGCGTGACCCTCAAATTGCACTGCAAATTGCAACCCGCCAATTCCAAAAATCCGGTGGGCAAACCGCGTTAACCATCACAATTCACAGTGTTGAAGATGGAATCTCAGTTCAGGTTGGCAAACAAGCCTGGTTGGGTGTGGCTGCCAGTCTTGGTGTAACCGCTTTACAGGCAATTCGCAACCCTTTTTCCTTGATCGGTCGGCTTGATGATATAGCCCAGGATATTGAATCGCTTCGGCTGAGTGACGAAATATGGCAAGTGATCGAAAAAACGGTCCAGCAGCTTGGCGCCGGGAAAGAACTTTCAGACCGCTTGAAGCGTTATGTCTGTCCCTATTGCAATACTGCTAACCCGCCAGGCGAAAGCCGCTGCATCGCATGTGGTGCGCCCTTAGGGGACATCCAACCGACCGCTTGCTTAAACTGTGGGTTTGTTGTCAGTTCATTGGAACGATACTGTCCGAATTGCCAGAGTGAATTACCCACAAAAAAATAGCATGCGATTTTTGTTTTCTTGTCAATAAAAACCAAGAGGGGTATTGCACTGCTAAATTATTCGCCAATGTCGATTATGACGCATGATGAAGTCATCCGCGCCATGTGGGCCCTGTGTGCCGGCTTCATAAATAGGCTGGTTTTCCAGACCTTGGGTTTCCCAAGCATCGATAATCTCCTGGGTTAAGTGGCAGGCTTCGCCTACCTCGTCTCTGCGATTAAATAGAGTGGCATCACCTTGCAAACAATCCAACAGCAAGCGTTCATAGGCCTCTGGGTGAGAATCACCAAACGCTTCTGCATAACTGAAGCGCATCTCAACGGGTTCAATGCGCATGGCTCCACCAGGAACCTTGGCACCCAAAAATAGTGTGATCCCCTCATCGGGCTGAATGCGCAAAACCAGCATATTGGGGGCTTCCCCGGCTAAATTGCGTTGACCAAACAATGTCAACGGAATTTGAGTGAATTGAATTGCAATCTCAGTTTTTCGTTTCGGCAATCGTTTTCCTGAACGTAAATAAAAGGGAACGCCTGCCCAACGCCAATTGTTCACAAACAGGCGAGCAGCCATAAAAGTTTCTGTTACCGAATCTGGGGCGACATTGGGCTCATCTCGATAACTGGGCACCCGTGCACCATTAATTGTGCCAGAGACATACTGGGCTCGAAAAGTATTCTTCAACGCCGTATCGCCGCTGATGACATTAATTGAATTAAGCACCTTCACTTTTTCATCTCTGACCGCTTTTGGGCTGAACACAGCGGGCGCTTCCATCGCCGTCAGTGACAATAATTGGAGCAGATGATTCTGAAATACATCTCTGATCACACCCGCGTGATCATAGTATCCTGCGCGGGTGCCCACACCCTCCGATTCAGCCATGGTGATCTGGATATGGTCGATATTATTGCGATTCCACAATGGCTCAAAGATCCCGTTTCCAAACCTGAACGCGAGGATGTTTTGTACCGTTTCTTTTCCAAGATAGTGGTCCATACGGTAGATCTGGTCTTCCTGAAAAACGGAATGCAGTGTTTTATCCAACGCTTGTGCAGATATAAGATCATGACCAAAAGGTTTTTCAACCACAATACGCCGCCAACCATCGCGGCAGGATTCAAAATTCGATTGGCCAATTTTTTCTGCAATGGTTGCATATGCTCCCGGAGGTGTCGCCAAATAAAACAATATATTTTTCACGCCAAGTCCGCTCAGAATTTCACGTAAGAGGGTGTATCCGGCAGGTTCCTCAAACGGAGACTCAACATAACACGTATGCTCCAACAGCTTGTTCAGAACCTGTTCATTTACGGGTTGGGTGCGAGCGTAATTTGTGATGCCATCAGACAATTCTGCCCGCAGTTTTTGATCATCCCATGGGCGCCTGGCAAAACCAATGATATGAAAAGGTTGCGGGAGGTGGTTAAGTAAGGCATTTTCATACAGTGCAGGCATCAGTTTCCTACGGGAAAGGTCACCTGTTACGCCAAAAATTATGATCGCAACACCTTCAGAACACGGGTGATTATTTGTTTCAATCTCAGACATCAGGATCTCCAGGGATTTGATCCCTAATTAGATTTTTCGATCTCAATTCTACCCTACTCTATCTGATAATAAATCAATTTTTCTATTGCTTGTAAAACGCTTGTTTGCCCTTCGTCGTCAACTCGCCATCTTGCTTCTGAAATAACTCCTTCTATGTGCAGTTGATCAACACAGGCACCGTCAATCCCCGAGAAGGTTTTTACTTGCCGTTCTAAATCATTATTTCCTATACACAGTACTGATAAATTTGCTCATTAGCCGCACTTGGTGGGCTGCATAACGTGGTATAGCGGTTGTTATTCATCGACCTGGCCATAAAAATACATTTTTAGGTTGAACAAGTATCGTTCACGGCTATTAAACGGCTATCATGCCTGAAAACCCCCTAACACAAAAATAATCGTGGTTTATAATTGAAATCTCAGGCGCTTTTTCATCTTAGGTTTACTTGCGAAAGGGTCCAATGGCTGAGCACACCTTACGAATATTTTCCGGAAATGCACATCCCGAACTGGCACAGGAGATTGCAACGATTTTAAATGTTCCCATGGGCCGTTCAAAAACCACCATCTTTCCTGACAGCGAAACGCATGTCACCATCGATGAGGTCGTGCGCGGACAGGATATTTTTATTGTCCAGCCGTGCAGCACACCAGTTAACGAGCACCTGATGGAATTGCTGTTATATCTTGATGCTTTCAGGCGCGCCAGCGTACATTCGGTCAGCGTACTCATGCCTTACTTTCCTTACGCCCGCCAGGATCGAATGGCAAAGGGCAGAGAAGCGATCAGTGCTCGAGTGGTCGTAAATCTACTCGAAACTTTAGGCGCTGATCGAGTGGTCTATATGGATATTCACAACACTGCTATCCAGGGATTTTTTAATATCCCCGTAGATCCACTCTCTGCTATCCCGGTGTTGGCTTCTTATTTCAAGCAAGAGCGCTTTAAAAATTATGTCATTGTCAGCCCTGACGTCGGGCGAGCTGATGTTGCCGGAAAATATGCAGAACTGACAGACCTGCCTTTGGTGGTGATGCATAAGCGCCGCACCTCAGCCAAAGAAACGCACACCACGCATGTTGTAGGCGATATCCGTGGAAAAAGCCCCATTATCATCGATGATCTCATGGCGAGCGGAAGTGTTATGCGCCAATTGGATGCTCTTTACAATGCAGGCGCAGTGGGCAAAGCCTATTTTTCGGTCACCCATCCCGTTTTATTGCCCTCAGCAATCCAGTACCTTAATGAGGATGATCGGATTGAAAAATTGGTCGTGACCAATACGATCCATATTCCCCCGGAAAAACGTGTCCCGAAGCTCGAAATCGTCTCAATTGCGCCGTTAATGGCAAAAATTATCGACCGGATTTACCATGGCACCAGCCTGTCCGATTTACTGGTATTAACATAGGGGGTAGATGCACTGGCGACTGGCAGGTTTTTAATAAGCCTCGTCCAAAATTGAGCGTAAAAAGCTTTCATCCAGCTTGACGGGATTCTTCTGCATACTCGAAGAAACCTTTGATTTTTCAATGATCAAGCTGAAGTCATCGCGGTGAATGCCCAGGCTCCTCAATCTCGGGATGTCAAGCGATTCTGCCAGCTCTTTTATCCAGTTGACACCATCATCTACGTTTGCGTGCGAGTTGCCAGTCACCCACCTGGCAATGTTTTGATAGCGGGTTTCAGTTTCACTTCGTCCCGCCAGGTTGTGCAGGGCAATCATATTGTATTTAATCACATGAGGCAAAAGACAGGCGCAGATCACCCCATGCGGGGCATTAAACATCCCCCCAATCGGGCCGGCAAATCCATGTACAGCGCCAAGGCCGCCGTTTGCCAATGCCAGCCCTCCAAATAAGCTGGTTAAACACATATCACGGCGCGCTTGCCGATCCTGACCGTCATGATAAGCCTTCAATAACGACCTGGCACCACGTTTAATGCCTTCACTGGAAATAATGTCCGTCATCGGGTTTGCGTGTGTAGAAACATAACCTTCAATCACCTGGGTGAACGCGTCCATCCCTGTGCTGGCTGTCACTGCCGGCGGCATTGTGTAGGTCAATTCGGGGTCAACAAGCGCTATGGAGGGGATCATCTTACGGCCCCGCATCGAGACTTTAACCCGATGTTTCGGAGAGGTGATCACAGCATTACGGGTAACTTCTGTGCCGGTGCCAGCCGTGGTGGGAATGGCAATGAGCGGGGCTGCCAGGTGGGTGATTTCCCTGCCCAACCCAACCACTTCCAGGTAATCCGTTAGCTCGCCAGGATTCGTCAACATGGCGGCAATCGCTTTCGCCGTATCCAGCACTGACCCACCACCAAATCCAATCACCAGCTCACAACGATTCTGTTTTGCCAGCTCAATGCCGGACAAAACTGTTTGAATTTCTGGCTCCGATTCCACTCGAAACACTGCACTGGTTATTCCCGCCGCTTCCAGTAGATACACCAAAAGGTCAACTGGAACTGAGCCACCCCCAGTGACGATTAATGCACATTCACCAAATTCACTGGTAATATCTCCCACGCGGGAAAGCACACCCTCACCAAAAATAATTTGGTTAGCTGACGAAAATTCAAACCGCATCGTTAATCCCAGTCTATCTCGCCTGGAAAGACAGCCTCATAAACAATCTTTGTCCTGGGAATGGCCATCATACCTTCGGCCGTGTCGCGCCATCGCTGATAATGTGCTGTTTCTTTATGTCGCATCGAATCATCCTTAGTACGGTAGACTTCCACAAGCACAAAGGATTCTGGCTTTCCTTCTTCTTGTAGAACATCAAAACGGGCGATGCCCGGTTCTTCAAGGCTGGCTTTTGCATTGATGCGGGTTGCTTCTTTAAATTGTTCAATATCGTCGGGTTTAACTTGAATAAATACGTGAACGATATACATTTACAACCTCCTCTTACGGGTCAGATTCTTTAATATTCAGAGTATACTATGTTTCGATTTAACAACAGAGAAGAGCATAAACACAACCCAAATCAACACTGGCAATATTTCAATTCTTCATTCGCACATATTTACGAGCTTTTGAACTGGCTTTTCTGAGTAATCAGCTTTATAACGCCGGCTTGAACGCTTAGCCTATCCTTGTTAACCAAACCAGAATTCATGCAAGGGAAATTAATTTTACACATCCACCCACTGGTGAATGGACAAAGTTAACTGCACCCTATCATAATGATTTTCGTGACGCTTATTTACAACTCAGGTCGGCCAAAGCTCAGCATGCAGGGATTTTATAGAAACAAACCCTTTGGCACCAATCACCACATGATCTAAAATTGGTAATTCCAGCATTTTTCCTGCCTCAATCAGCGTACGGGTCAGGTAAATATCCTCTGGGCTGGGGGCAGGGTCGCCACTGGGATGATTATGGACAAGGAGCAGAGAAGCGGCGTTATGCCGAATCCCAGCTTTGTAAATTTCTGCCGGGCGCACTGTAGATGCGTTCAATGAGCCGCGATAAAGCTGCTCCGTCCGGATATGTCGATTGCGGGTATCCAGCAGCAGCACCCACAATTCTTCTTGTTCAAGGTGCGCCATTTTATACTGTACCAGGTCCGCCGCGTCCTGAGGACTGGTAATTAACACCCGGTCCTCGGGTTGTTTCCTGGCGATGCGAGCACCCAGCTCGATAGCTGCTTTAATTTGCGCGGCCTTTGCCGGGCCAACGCCATCAATTTGACATAATTCAGTAAAGGTTGCCTTTTTTAATCCTTCCAGTCCCTCAAAACGATACAACAACTGCTGACCTATTTGAACTGCACTTGCACCCTGCATCCCAACCCGCAGGAGGATTGCCAGCAGTTCCGCGTCATTGAGTACGTGAGCGCCCTGCTGTTCTAAACGCTCTCGCGGTCGTTGAGACTGTTCGATATCCTTGATGCGGTAACCAATTTTGTCATCAGCCATGGCATGCCTTTTCTGGGTTATCTAAGTATGATCAATAAACGAAGTCAGATTTTAAATTTCGATTGTAAACGATGTTTTTTATAGTCTCCTGTAAATGCTATAAGCGCATCGTGTTATAATTTACAAAATAAAACACAAAAAAAGATAAGTTATGAAATTGATTGTAAACGAACATCACCATTGTGATCTGATCGAAATTGTCGGGAGGATCGATAGTTATTCCGCGCCTCAAATAGAAACCGTGCTTGATGATCTGATAAGTGATGACCATTATAATATTATCGTAGATTTGCAAAATGTGAATTTTATCTCCAGTTCCGGTATGCTTACCTTTGTGAAAATACAGCGCAAATTTAAACAACAAAACAAGGGGGAGGTCATTTTTATACGTGTTCCGGGATTGATTTATCGAAGTTTTGAAATAGCTGGCTTCAATACCATCTTTAAATTTTTTGATGCTTTTGAGACCGCACAAGCTAATTTCTCGAGTCCTGAAGAATGAAAACCAAAACATATCCGGCTAACTATAAAAACCTGGCAACCATCAGCCAGTTCATTGTAGAACAAGCAAAAGGTGCAGGGTTTTCAGAAAGCGAAATCTACGCCATCCAAACAGCGGTTGACGAAGCCTGTTCAAATATCATCGATCATGCATATGGCGGTGAGAACCTTGGCAAAATCAAAATAAAAATCAAGATTTTTAACAACATAATTCAAATCATTCTTATCGACCAGGGTGAATCATTTAATCTGGAAGATATCCCAGAACCGGATATCACCTCGCCGCTTGAGATCAGGAAAGAACGGGGGTTAGGTGTTTTCTTCATGCGCAATCTTATGGATAAAGTCATGTATAAACATTCCTCTGGAGAAGGAAATATCCTGACCATGGAGAAGCACAAAGGAGAATAACCATGGGCTCCACTAACGCATCCATGGTTTTTCCTGAATTTATATCCCAGCCACTGCACCTCTTTATTGAGCATTTGGCTTCGTTAAGCGACTATTCTGAACAAAAAACCTATTTTGAGGGGTATCTTCATGAGCATTTTAGGGCTACAGCGTTTCTCTGGTTAAATTCACCTCACAAATCAATCGCTTCAAGCACAGGGGGCATCCAGCTTCCTTTTGATCCGCATGCTCTTTCAGTGAAAGAAATTGCCGGCACCTCATGGGTTCATACCTGTGAAACGGGAGAGACCTTCTGGGCGGCCTTTCCCCTCGCCTATGGGCGTGAAAACTTTGGGAAGCTATTTTTATCGCGAGATTTCCCATTCACAGACCAGGAAATTTCCACACTCAATCAGCTTTGTACCGTTGCAGGGCTGTCAATATTCACGACTTTACAGGTTCAACTTCACCACTGGCATCAGAAGCAGCTCAATTTGGTCCGGTCAGTCACAATGAGGATTTCACAGATTACCGATCTAACGCAATTAACCCGTGAATTATCCAGGTTGATCCAAGAAACTTTTAATTATTATTACGTTGCCATATTCCTCATTCATGATCAATCTGGCAAACTTCACTTCAAAGCCAGCGCTGGACCCGATGAAAGCAAACGGCCTGAATTTGAGCATGACGACCATCCTGGGTTTGAACTCGGTGAACACATGATTGGTTATGTCGCTCAAACGGGCTACGAACTGGTGGCAAATGACGTCACTCAAGAATCACGTTATCACTCTGTAGATTCTCTGGATGCAACTAAAGCTGAGGTTGTCCTTCCGCTGAAAGTGGAAACCCGCGTTTTCGGGGTTCTTGATATTCAAGCAAATACCAAAAATGCATTTGACAACGAAGATTTATTGGTTTTGCGAGCACTGGCAGACAATATCGCCATCGCGATTGAAGGTGCACACCTTTACCAGTCAGCGCAGAAAAAGGCAGAGCAGTTTGCCATTGTCGCAGATGTTAGCCGGGCCATTACGCACATCCTCGATATCGATGAACTCCTTCAAAAGATCGTTGACCTGATTCACGATCGATTTCTTTATCCGTATGTGCATCTTTACACGATTGATCATGTTCGAAACCAAATCTCTTTCAAAGCTGGCAGCGGTGATAGAATGAAGCTCTACGAAAAAGCAAAGGTCTCTTTTAATTTAAACTCAGACAAAGGTATCTTGTCCTGGGTTGTACAGCATGCTCAAACAATGCGAGTTGCAGATGTAA
The DNA here is from genome assembly GCA_012522475.1 of Chloroflexota bacterium. GTDB lineage: Bacteria > Chloroflexota > Anaerolineae > Anaerolineales > Anaerolineaceae > Brevifilum. Next base: position 33,015 of record JAAYKH010000021.1, read on the forward strand.
AACAAGAGCCCTTGTTTCTTCAAGCACCTATAATTTCTTCAATCGAAGGTTCGGAAATGGTCGTTCCCCTGTCCTTTGGAGGGCAGGTGTTGGGTGTTTTAGATCTTCAAAGCGACAAAAAGAATGCCTTTTCTTTTGAAGATCAGCAATTAATGGAAACCTTGGGAGACAGCCTGGCCATCGCCATTAGGAATGCCTGGCTTTATCGTTCAGAAAAATGGCGTCGACAAGTCGCCGAAAGTCTGAAAGATGTGGCCGGGTTGTTATCGGGCAATATTGATCTGATCAGTGTTTTGACGGTGATTTTAGAAAAATTGCACAGCACCTTGCCCTGTGATGTCGCTGGAATCTGGTTGTTTACCGATGATCAGGGCTCTCTAAACGCCATAGAACAACAAGATTTGTATCTGGCCGCCTATAAAACATCGCCTTCACTTACCGATGAAGCTTTGTCACATTTAGTTATTGCGCCGGATAAGTGGACGAAGGCAATCATAAAACAAAAAGAACCTAAAATCCGCACCAAAGAAGAACCTCTTGGGCCAATTGCAACCCTTTTCGACTTTCCTGTTGATTATTCAGAAATTTCTGTACCGTTGATTACCGGGGAAGAGGTAATCGGTTTGTTAACACTGGTTCATCACACACCTAATCGTTACGGCCTTGAGTCAGAAAAGATCACATCAGCCTTCGCCAGTTATGCAGCCATCGCCATTCAGAACAACCGTCTTTATACCGAGGCGCAGGAACAGGCTTGGGTTTCTACGATTTTATTACAGGTCGCCAACGCAATTCAATCTTTGACCGATCTTAATGAATTAACGTCAACCATTGTTCGCTTAACACCCATGATTGTTGGGGTTAGAGGCTGCGGGCTTATCCTCCGGCCCGCTGAAAGCAAGAACTTTCAACTCTCAGCGATGTATGGCATTATTGATCCTGCAGAGGAGAAAAAGTTCACTGAACCGCTTCCATTATCGACCTCCCCGATCCTGGAAAGAATGCTGATTGAACAAACCCCAATCCACGTAACCGACCCCCACAAAGACTTTAACATCCCTGAAGAACTTGCCAATCAGTTTGCGAAAAACACCCTGATCCTCTTTCCACTGATTGCCAGAAACGAAATCCTGGGAGCGTTCCTGATTGCCAATGACCCAGAATCAACGAAAAAAGAATTACCCGGCGATATTTTTAGTGAGGAACGCAATAAAATCGTTCAGGGGATTATGCAACAAACTGCGATTGCTATTGAGAATATCCGTTTATTCGAAGCCCACCAGGAAGAAGCTTATATTTCAGCGGTTTTGCTTCAGACAGCTCAGGCAATTGTAAGCAGTGCAGATCTTCAGGATACCCTCGATTCAATGGTCAATATCATACCCTTTTTAGTGGGGATTGAATCCAGCGTAATTTACCTGTGGGAAAAAAGTGAGAATCGTTTTCTCATCGCCCACGCGGCAGCTCAAAGCGCAGTTGAAACCAATGCATTACTGGGATTAACTTTTATGCCAGGCGATTTCCCCATGCTGGATGCAGTTTTCCGCAGCAACCGCCCTATTGTTCATCCGTTCATCGAGGTATCTCTTCCTCCCGATGACTGGGACCTGGCGCTTCCGGATGAGGACCAGATCGATCCGACCCCGATACTGCAAACACACTATCCACTTTTGATGGGTTTCCCCCTTTCAGTTAAAGATGAGGTCTTTGGTGTGCTCCTTTCAATGGACGATAATGTTGCCACCAACCGGGAGCGGCGTTTTGAATTGCTGTGGGGAATTGCCCAACAGGCATCATTGGCGATCCAGAATGACCGGTTAAATAAAGAAATGCTCGACCGACAACGTATAGAGCGTGAATTTCAACTTGCCAGAGAGATTCAGCAAACATTTCTTCCTAACCAGATTCCCGCTTTACCTGGGTGGGAATTAGATGTCCGCTGGGAAACAGCCCGCCAAGTCGGTGGAGACTTTTACGACTTTTTCATCCTCCCAGATGGCCGGTTTGCATTTGTGATCGCCGATGTTTCTGACAAAGGTCTGGCTGCGTCATTGTATATGGCAGTTACCCGCACACTTTTACGTGCCGCCGCCTTAGAAACTGATTCCCCTGCCAAAACCCTGGAGCACGTCAATCACCTGCTTCTGGATAACTCTCAGAACGGTTTGTTTGTAACCGTTTTTTATGGCATGCTGAATTTACAGGATGGTCATCTCTCCTATACAAACGCCGGACACAACCCGCCCGTGGTCCTCAGGCAAGATCATAACGATGCAATCTTTCTAAACAAAGGCGGGATCGCCTTAGGTGCACTGCCAAGCATTAAACTTCCTCTATACGAAGCAACCCTCAATCCTGGAGATTGTCTTATTCTTTATACAGATGGCGTTACAGAGGCTTTCAACCTCCAGGAGCAGATGTATGGCGATGAGCGTTTCTTACAAGTATTGAAGAGGTTAATTGGCTCAAAAGCTCAGGAAATTTTAGAAGTGCTTGAAACCGATCTGGACAAATTTCGAGACGGCGCCCCACTCAGTGATGATACGACCTTGCTGGCAATTTGTAGAGTCTGATTACTTGGCAACAATTACAGGAACATGGGTACCGCGCAACACCCCATCCACCGTACTGCCTAAAATTATTTCCAACAGTGGCGAAAGGCCATACCCTCCCATAATAATCAAGTCTGCATTAATTTCTTGAACGACCTGTAAAATAATCGTGTTTATGCGCCGTGTGGGCTTTTTATAAATTTGCTCAACACATTGATTGCCCAGGTATTCTGCTGCTTCTGTCAGCAGACGCTGTCCATGAGTTTCATCTTTATCTACAACGATTACGGACAATTGTTTGTCGTAACGATTGGCCAAATAAGCAGCAATATACAGTGCTTGTTTCCCCTTTGGGCTGCCATCATATGCCAGCAATATGTGGTTCATCTCGCTCAATTCATTACAGACAAAAAGCAACGGGCTCGAACTTCTGCGAACAAGTTTTCGAATGCCAGATTTAAGCCGCGCAAACAGGTTGGTCGATGGTGGTCGATTCAGCTTGAGAACAACCAGGTCATTTACTTTCGCTCTTTCGTTAATGGTCTCTGCAATATCTCCCCGCGTAAAAACCAAGTTGCCATGGGTACCATACCCTTTAAGGATTTCAGAAAAGTGCTGGTTAATCTCTTCTTCAGAAATCGCCGGTCGCATTAAGTCGTAAGGTTTTTTTACAACGAGTCCCCTTACGTCCGCCTCTTCCATCACAGCGATCTTAGCCGCTTGCTCCAGTGCGATCCAACTATCAGAACGTCCGCTAATAGCCACAAGAATATCAGGAAATAATCTGTTTTGGTGAAGGTCTTTAATTGTCGTCGGTATATCTGGTGTTGAAACATCCCTCGTCTCGGAAGCCACAAATTTTACAAAGGCGTTTCTAAACCAGTGTTTTATGATATGAAATAATTTCCTGCTATGCTGACGTAAAAGGTCCGAGGCGGCTTTTTCAGGACGAATGGACCAACCTAATTCCGCTTGAAGATAGGATTGGTGATCAAGAATCCAGATATACAGGTCGGTTTCTGTTCTGTCTGGGAATTCTTGTAAGAATTTTTGTCCATGAATAATCTCGATCACAGGCAAATAAACATGGTCGTACCAATGCCAAACCGCTTCTTTCCAGGGGATTTCACGCTGCAACTCCAAGCCCATGTAATAACGATGCACCCGGATATGCTCCTCAAGAATTGGATATTGCCCAGGGATAGTCAGCCTAAAGCTTACCCCGGGAATAATCGTATCAATACTTGTGTTCTCAAGGAAATCACTATATTCCGCTTTTAAAATAATATCATCCGGTGAATCATCCGGGGATAAAGGAATACGTGTGTTTATTTCAGTGACGTAGGCTTCGATTTTTTCAAAACCCATTTGTTTGGCGATCGATACCCGGTGGTTGCCGTCCAGGACAAAGTAAGCTTCACCGATTTTGTAAACCATAATTGGCGGCACTCCCATGCTACCAGGCGATATCATGGCAGTCTTAACGTTTGCCCAGCGGTGTTCACTTGAATCGTGAAGCGGTAAAAAGTTGCGATCAAAATCCTGATAGCGATTTACACTGCCAACAATTGCGTGTACCGGGATATCTTTAATCCCTTTAGATGAAAGACCGAGGGCATGCATTTTTTGGCTGATTTCATCAAAGCGTAGCAAATCTAAGGGTTTTCCAGTTATGGCGGCCCACAGATGCTGCAACCTTGCCTTTGATCGCGCCCGTCTGAAATCCTCTAAAGCTCTAGAATATTCGGCTTTGTTTTTTCTCTCGGTTAACATTTAGCTCCTGCTAGTAAGTGTTCGATGAAGCATAAAAAAATAATTGGCCAACACTAACAGTTTATCTTACCGAGTAATGATTGCCTTGACAATCATTACTGGAAAAAACACCTTAATTGAATACGTATTTAATCTCATTGATTAGTTTTTACTGAAGCAGTATACGCATAACAATTTTCAAAGTTCAACGCGGTCACCCACAAATCATAACGATAAGAAGCGCATTGGAGAGGGTGGCAAACCTTAAGCTAAACCAAAAATAAGCCGGCTTTTGCTTGTACAGTATATTTTACCTGTAACATTCATGCTATAATTTGAAGAACAAAATACAAAACGCTGGGTGATGACTTTGATGGACTTATTAAACCAACAACGGGATGCAATTGACCGTGGCTGATGACAAAAGAGCGCTACAACCAACCCGCTTACCGGCTTTAGACTATCTGGTCATCGGGCACGTGACAGCAGACTTAACGTCTCTTGGCGTTCGTTTGGGGGGCACAGCAGCCTTTTCTGGATTAACCGCACAAGCCTTAGGCCTGAAAACAGGCATAATTACAGCGTGTTCGCCAGAATTAGATATCAGCCTCGTCAATCCTCTTATAAAGTACATAAAAAACAGCTCGAAATCAACCACTTTTGAAAACATTTCCAACGGCGTTCACCGGGTTCAGCACCTTTATCATCGGGCTGAACCGCTCACAAAGGATGATATACCCCAGTTTGATCCTGATCCAGATATCGTTCACCTCGGCCCTGTAGCCAATGAAGTGGATTGGGAAATCCTATCCCGGTTTCCACACAGTCTGAAATGCCTGACGCCGCAGGGTTGGATGCGCGGGACAGACCCTGATCAGAAAGTGGTTTATCAGCATTGGGAAGGTTTTGAAAACATCCTGCCACAGGCAGACGTCGCCGTCATCAGCCATGAAGATGTACGCATGGAAGAGAGCTTGATTGAAGAAATGGCCAGCGCTATTCCTGTTTTTGTCGTCACCGAAAATTTCCGCGGAGCGCGGGTTTATTGGCACAATGATGTCCGTTTTATTAAGGCGCCTGAGGTAAAATATGAGGACGATACAGGTGCAGGAGATATTTTTGCAACTGCTTTCTTTTACCGGTATCTTTTTACGAAAGCCCCCTGGGAAGCTGGACGATTTGCAGTCACGCTTGCCTCCTGTTCGGTAACGCGCCAGCATTTGAATAGTATTCCCACCGCGGATGAAATCCTTCAAGCGAAAATGCAACTCATCGGGTAAATAAGGATTCAGTTATGACCTTAGGCAAAATTTATACGATTGTTAATCAAAAAGGCGGCGTTGGTAAAACAACTACAGCAATCAACCTGGGGGCTTATTTGGGCAATTTTGGGCAAAAAGTCTTGATTATTGATATCGACCCGCAATCCAACGCTACTTCTTGTTTAGGAATCAACAAACATGATATTGATAGTGGAACCTATAATGTGTTGATTGGTGCTCAACCCATTCTTCCTCAAATTTTGCATAATCCTCGTTTTAAATTATCCTTATTGCCTTCTTCACCTGCGCTGGCTGGGGCTGAAATAGAACTGATTGACGTCCAAAATCGGGAATATTCTCTAAAAAATATACTTGAACCGATTAAATATCGCTATGACTATATCCTGATCGATTGTCCTCCATCGTTAGGCCTGCTGACGGTAAATGGACTTGTCGCCGCGATCGATGGTGTATTAATTCCAGTGCAATGTGAATTCCTGGCATTAGAAGGTTTAGGGCAGTTAACCAGAACCATTAATCTGGTGAAGACCTCACTATATAAAGAATTGGAAATCCGCGGCGTCATCCTGACCATGTTTGATGGTCGAACCAACCTGGCTTCGGACGTCGTTGAAGAGGTCAGGCGATATTTTGGAGATCAAGTTTTTAATACAATTATTCCACGTTCTATTCGTCTGGCTGAAGCCCCATCTTATGGCCAGCCTATATCAATTTACGCGCCTGAATCCACCGGCGGCCAAGCCTACAAGGCGCTCGCTAAAGAATTGTTAGCTGCAGACAACATACACAAAACGATCATTCAGGAGGTAACCTAATGGCACGTAGACCCGGTCTGGGAAAAGGGTTGGACGCGTTAATTCCCTCAGGTGAAGACAAAAGTGCTGAAAGTCCGACCCTCGCTGGTGACAGCATCCAGCACATTCCCGTCGAAAGTATCCTCCCCAACCCCCATCAACCGCGCAGCATTATTAATGATGAAGCTTTAAATGAATTAGCTGCGTCTATTCTTGAGCATGGGATCTTGCAGCCATTGATCGTCTCCAAGCAACCTGATCAAGATGCCTATACCCTGGTTGCCGGTGAGCGCCGTTGGCGAGCAGCAAAACTTGCCGGGCTCGTCCTGGTGCCTGTCATTGAACGCACGGTCACAGAACAAGACCAATTAGAACTGGCCCTAATCGAAAACCTGCAGCGCAGCGACCTTTCACCCCTTGAAACTGCCGAGGCTTACCGCCATTTGGTTGAAGATTTCTCCCTGACCCATGAACAGGTTGCTGAACGAGTGGGAAAAAGCCGAACCAGCGTCACCTATACTTTGCGTTTGTTAAACCTTCCTGAACAAGTCAGGAAATCGCTTGCTGAGAACTTGATCAGTGAAGGACATGCCCGGGCACTCCTTGGGTTATCAACTGAAGCCGCCCAATATTCGGTTTTAAGTGTTATTCTGCGAGAAAACTTAAACGTCCGCCAAACCGAGGCTTTGGTAAAGAAAATGAGCGGCGAAAAGCCGCTCGCCAGGCCCAAACCTGCTCCTTCACCCGAAGTTAGCGAGCTGGAAAGCCGGCTTAGAAGTCACTTCGGAACAAAAGTAGCGCTCAATGACGGAAGGAATGGTGGAAGACTGGTGATTTATTATTATTCCAACGAAGAACTCAACGCAATTTTAGACAAAATCCTGAACGAATAACCCGATGATCTTATTTCACAACGCAACTGTCCATGCATCGGAATACACTGGTGCCACGGCGCTTGTGATCGCCCATGGCCGTTTTCTTGCCATTGGTAAAGATGCTGATATTCTCGATGCTTTTTCCTCGCGCGCTAAACCATTTAATTTAAATGGCAAAACTATTTTTCCGGGTCTTATCGACGCGCACATCCATCTCCGCAATTTGGCAGAAAGCATGTCAATGGTTGATTGCGAGACAGCCACCCGGCAAGAATGTCTCTCCCGGGTGAAGAATCTTGCTGATCGGCTACCTAAGGATGCCTGGATCAGAGGGCATGGCTGGAATCATAATCAATGGGTAGAAGGTTTCGGCAATGCCGGTCTGCTGGATGAGGTTTGTGGTGGCAGGCCTGCTTATCTGACCGCTAAATCTTTACATGCATCCTGGGCAAATAGCCAAGCATTGGCTTTGGCGGGAATTGACGCACAAACACCAGACCCACCCGGGGGGATCATTCAACGGGACGCTACCGGTCAGCCTACCGGCATCCTCCTGGAGGCCGGTGCTAAAAAGCTGGTCGAAGAGCTTCTCCCCAAGCTCAGTGCCCAGGATATTCTTAACAATATTCGAGCTTTAATACCCGAACTCTGGGAAGCCGGCCTGGTAGGCGTTCACGATTTTGATGATTTCACCTGTTGGACAGCCCTGCAAGCGCTCAAGCAGACAACAAGCACTCCGTTGCGGGTCCATAAACAAATCCCTTTTTCACATCTGGATACTTTTATTGCTGCAGGTTTGCGCACAGGCTTTGGTGACAATCATTTAAATTTGGGTGGTGTTAAGCTATTTGTGGACGGCGCCCTGGGCCCGCAAACTGCGGCCCTGTTCCAGCCGTATGAAGGATCACAGGTTACAGGCGACCTCTTGTTGACTGAAGATGAACTTTTTGAAATAGGCGCCTACTCAGTAAGCCATGGTATCTCCCTGGCCGTCCATGCTATTGGTGACTTGGCGAACCACACTGTTTTGAATGCTTTTGAAAGAATCAGAATCTACGAAGAAGAGCACCATTTACCGCATTTGCCTTATCGAATTGAACACGTTCAGATTATTGATCCTGAAGATCTGCCCCGTTTCAAAAAATTAGGTGTGATTGCCTCTGTGCAACCCATCCATGCCCCTTCCGATATGGTCATGGCAGACCGTTTCCTGGGTAGTCGGGCAGATCATGCCTATGCTTACCGATCACTCCTGAATTCTGGCGCAACTTTAGTCATGGGCTCTGATGCACCGGTGGAACCTTATCACCCCTTTTACGGATTGCATGCTGCGGTAACTCGATGTCAACTGGACGGTGAACCTGGAGAAGCGGGATGGCATCCTGAACAGCGTTTATCACTTTCAGACGCTCTATTGGGTTTCACGTATGCGCCTTCTTCAGTTGCAGGATTTAGCGATCAGCTTGGCAAAATCTCACCCGGCTATCAAGCTGATTTTCTTCTCCTCAACGAGGGTCCTTTTAAAATTTCCCCACATGCACTGGGATCAATCCAGCCTCTGGCCACCTTCATCGCGGGCGACTGTGTGTATAACACCACAGAACATCTTTTTGAAACACAGGGTAGCGAGTAAAATACTTCAAATGAGCCGGCTTACGCTATAATAAATCTGCATCAAATCGGTGATTAAAACAGTGTCAGGACGTTTCAAATGCTCGAATCGAATAATCAAATCCTCAAACGGATTAAATTTATCAGAAAAAGCAAACGGTTCAGTGTTCATGATTGCGCCTCTATTCTGGGTATATCAAAAGAAGCTTATCTCAATATTGAAAATGGAACTCAGCCGATCACTTTGCCAGAGCTTGAATTGTTGGCGCTCTACTTTTGCGAAGCGCCCTCTGTCATCATTTTCGCCGATCAGATGCCCAACAAAAACCTCGCCTTTCTTGATGAAAACCTGAGCCTGCACTACAAAAGGATTCGAGAAAAGATGTTACGGGCCCAGATTATCCAGGCAAGAGAAAAACTCGCCCTGACCTTAACAGATGTTCAAAAAGCCACGCACATCTCCATAGAAACGTTGACCTCATATGACGAGGGAACCTCGTTAATGCCCATTGATGATCTGATTAAAATCACCTGCTTTTTAGGCATCCCTTCGGAAGCTCTCCATGAGCCGCTCTGGACCAGTCAGCCTGACCTTGAAAGTGAAACGGCCGGCGATAACTGGCATCCCGAGTATCAAAGTCCAGATTCTCTGGTGCAACTGGATGATCAGGATGCTTACATAGATATCCTTGATGCCTTTGGGAGGATCCCTAAAGAAGACCAGGCTTATATCGTAAAGTATTTAATTGAAAAACTTCGGGCTATGTGAGCCACAATCATCAAAGCAATTATTTTTTGTTTTCCACAAAGTGATGATGTCCTATGCCAGCTTTCCAGACATTCACACAACAGGATACATCAATAACCAACGCAACCCATGCTGATCAAAGGGCCATTAGCCACTTCCTCAGCAATTGCTCCCGTATCCATCATCATTTAGATTGGCTTTCTACATCAGAGTGGATCGGCAAACAACCTTTTCTTCTTGAAAAACACCAGCAACAGATTGAAGCAATCCTTCTGGCTACACCCGAGGTTCCAGAAGTGGCATGGATTCGCCTGTTTGGTATCAGGGATCTCGAGTTACTTAAGCCCACATGGGAACAAATGCTGCATAAGGCCATAACCATTCTTAATCCATTGAGAGCAAAAACACTGGCAGCACTCGGTACCAATGAGGTTTTTTCTTCTCTGCTCATCGGATCAGGTTTCAGGCATACTAATGATGTTGTTATCCTCGAGAATAACAATCCTGCCGAACTCCCCGTCTACACTTCAGCACAGATTGAGATCCGTCAGATGTGTGTCAATGACTTGCCAGAAGTCACTCACCTTGATCAAAGCACCTTTGCCCCAATCTGGCAAAACTCTTTAGACAGCCTTAAAAAGGCCTATCAGCTCAAAGAGGTCGCCACAGTGGCAGTTAATCAGCAGCAAATCGTTGGTTATCAGATCAGCACCGTTTTTAGCAAACATAGCCATCTGGCCCGCCTTGCAGTCCATCCGGATCACCAGGGACAGAAAATCGCCTCACTGCTGGTGAATGATCTGTTCATGCGATTAACTGAGAAGCATATTTGTCAGGCAACAGTTAACACCCAGGCTGACAATCACCCTTCGTTAGCGGTTTATTTTAAATTTGGGTTTCAAAAAACTGGAAAGGTAATCCCTGTCTATCAATATGACCTATAACTCAATAAGTCGACGCAGAATGTTCAGATGACTTTCTGGACATTCTCTTCGATTTGTGGGAAAATCATACCATTCATTATCCAATGGAGTTCTTTATGGCCACAAAACAAACAAGGCGTCAAATATTAAAAATCAAACATATCAAGCAAAAACGAAAAAAGAACAAGCGCGCGCTATTAATCGCGCTTGGGGTTGTCTTGCTAATCAGCCTGGCAATCATTTTGCCCAATTTACTGCGAGCCAAACCAAACTATAAGAGCAGCAGCACTGGGTTCACACTTGGAAACCCTGATGCCCCGATCAGCGTGGTGAATTTTTCGAGTTTTTATTGTGGCTATTGTGAACTTTTTTCCCAGACTGACGAACCCGAATTTATTAAAAACTATGTGGACACGGGCGATGTTTTTTATCGCTATGTCAACCTGGCTTTTTCAAACGATGAAGAAACCCTGAATGCAGGAAAGGCCGCCTACTGTGCCGCGGAACAAAACCTCTTTTTTAATATGAAACCAAGTTTTTATTCAGCCTCGCGTGAACAGGACGGTTTTTCAATCTCTAACATAATTCGCATGGCGGAAGCAGCAGGTGTGGATCGTGAGCAGTTTGAAATCTGTCTTTTGGAAAACGAAACCCTGGAGAAAGCGCTGTCTGATGATATCCTTTTTGCTCAATCCATCGGTCTGACTGGAACGCCAAGTTTTTTGGTGAATGACCAGTTGGTTTTTTCTAACCAATTAATCCCCCTGGTAGAATCACTGTTGGAACAATAGTTCCAAAACTACGCGAAAGTTATTTGTATATCTCAAACAACATATAAAAACTGAAACGCTTTACCCGCCAAAAAACCGTTCCAGAATCAGCATAATTAACGGTGTAACCAACAATCCCGGCAGAAAACTACCTGTCCGGATTTTTTTAACCTTCAACAAGCTGCTGAGGGAAACCGAGATTAAAACCAAACCGCCCACAGCCGTCATTTCTGTGATCATTGCAGGGGAAAAGAATTGACTGAACAATCCGGACATAAGTGAGATTCCACCCTGGTAAATCAGAATGCTTAGTGCAGAAAAGCCCACACCAATGCCCAGAGAAGAAGCGAAAGCGATCGAAGCAAATCCATCTAAAATTGCTTTGATGGTTAGCATTTCATAATTTCCGGTTACCCCATCCTGAATTGCTCCTAAAATCGCGATCGGTCCGATAACAAAAACCAGTGACGCGGTAACAAAACCTTCAACAAATTTTGATGATGTTCCCTGCTGGGGTCTGCCCCGATTGACCAGTTGATTTAAGATTTCTCCAAGTTTTGCCAGGTGTTCCTCTACCTGCCACCATTCCCCCAACAAAGCCCCAATTAACAATCCACCCAAGGGAACCAGAGGATTCGCTGTTTCTAAAAAAGACATTATGCCATAGGCCAGTGTGAATAAACCCAGGCCAGACACCACTGTTTCTCGTAGTTGTGTCGAAAGGCGGGTGCCAATCAAGATTCCAAAAATAGAACCAAGCACAATGGTAGCGACATTAATCAATGTACCAATCATTACTCAATCTTCTTTTGCTAATTGTATGTCGCCCCCGGAAGTAACCGTTTCATAGACCTCAACGATAAATAGCAAAGACGATAACCGATTGAGATAGGCGATTAACACCGTTTTTTGGATCAACCCGGCTTCCAACATCTCAACTGCCCGGCGTTCAGCACGCCTGACAATGGTGCGCGCCAGGTCGATAGCTCCGCTCGCCGGAGAATCGCCTGGAATGATAAATTCCCTGGGCAAATCTATGCCTTCTTCAAGATTTTGAATCTGTGCTTCAAGCCAGGACAAATGCTCTTGTTTGATTTGGTCGAATTTATTTGCGGTCTCTGGAGATGCTGACAATTCTGACATTAATAAATACAGGTGTTTTTGAATTTCAAGCAATATCGTTTGAGATTTAGAGGTTACGCTTAATGCACGAGCCAACCCAATTGCAGCGTTAGCCTCATCAACACTCCCCACAGATTCGATGCGCAATGACGCTTTGGATATTCTGCCTTTACCTAAATATCCTGTTGCACCTTGATCACCTTCAGCAGTATAAAAAGAAGCCATTGCCCCTCACTCATTCTTCAATCATGACCGATGTTTCTTCCGTAGAAACAATGGTCTCATCACGACCAGCGAGGATATACCACTCGTGAACATTGTAAAACCGATCGCTGGGTTCGAACACGGGGCCAAGGACGATACCATTGACATCGGTGCTGATTGCATAGGTATAAGTTGAATAAAATAAAGGCAATGACGGCATTTCTTTCATAAATAAAACCTGAAAATTTCGATAAAGCCGTTCACGTTCGCCAATATCAACCGTCATCCGAGCTTGTTCTAAAAACTCGCTGGCTGAGCGATTGTCCCATTCGGCATAATTCTGTCCAGAAACAACCTGTGCCTGACCCCAAAATGGGTAGGGGTCGGGGTCTGGTGATCGCATCAGATTGATATCAACCAAGGCCGTTTCATATTCACGTGCTTCAAGGTCAGCCAGAAGCTGCTCGTACGGTTTGGCAATCAGCTCAACCTGAAGACCGAGGGTTCCCCAATCGGATTTAATCAACGCTGCAATTTGGCTGTGTTTTTCGGTAGAAGGGTGTAAAAGTGTAACCGCGACCTCTTTGCCGCTTTCTGTGCGGTATCGTTCTGTTTCATCATCGAAATTTACCCCAGCTTCTGTGAACAGACGCTGGGCTTCATCCAGGTCAAAATTAATGTTTTCCAAATTGGTGTAATACGCCCAGGTGCCGGGCATAATCGGACCATTGGCAAGAACAGCCTGGCCCTGAAGCACCTGCTCTACCATACGCGTCCGATTGAGTGCATGCATTAATGCCTGTCGAAAGTCTGGGTTCTGGAGGAAATCAACCTCCGGGTTATCCAGATTCAGATAAACAATCGACATAAGTGGTTCGCGGACGGTGAATTGAGAAAGCGCGGGCTCTTTTAATACCTCGCTCAAAATAGACTGATGCACATTCCCAATCCCTTCAACCTCGCCACGCCGGTAGGCGTCCAGTGCCGCTTGAGAATTCGGATAATAACGAAAAATAAACTCATCCAGGTACGGACGATCCAGAAAGTATGCGTCAAAAGCTTCCAGCACCACACCAACAATTTGATCGTTTTCAACCAACAGACGTTGGTATCGAAACGGGCCAGTACCAATCGGCGCCAGATTAAATGGATGATCGATCATTGCCTCCAGGCTCAGCCCACCAAGCAAATGTTCGGGGAGGATGCCAAATGTTAAATAATCTAGAAAAGGCGCAAAGGGTTCGGGGAGGAGAAACTGCATTTGCGTCTCAGATAATAACACGACCTCAACTTGTGCCCAGAAATTTCGCAAATCTTCAGGGATCAAAGAATGCTCTGATTTGAGAAGGTCAACAGTGAAGAGCACGTCATTGCTATTAAAAACTTCGCCGTCGTGCCAGTACACTTCATCCCGCAAACTGAAATTGTAAACTGTGCCATCAAAGGAGACACCCCAAGATTCAGCTAAATCTGCCTGAGGTAAACCTTGTGAATCAAAACGGACCAGGCCGTTAAATAAAAGTCGGCTCACATCCTGGTCAGGCGGGTTGTGAACACTGAGAAATGGGTTTAACCGCATGAAATCACCAATTAATGCTTCAGTGTAGATACCACCTGAAATTGGTGATGGCGTAGAAGTCATTTCTTCATCGCTATCAATTTGCTGAAGAATCAACAAAATCCCGACAATCAACCCGGTAATAAGAATAATTAGCAACTGCCAACGATATTTCTTCATGATATTAATTTAAAATGGGCAACCTCGTTTTGGTCAGTTGCCCGGTTCTTCATGGTTGAGGTTGAAAATTAAAAACAAAAACTTCCACAATGGACGTGGTTTATTGACCGAACATAACCGTTAACATGGTCAGGATAAAAAAAGCCACGCTGAGAATAATGGTTATCCAGAACAAGGTTTTCTCGACACCACGCCTTTTTGTATAAACGCCGCCTACGTCACCGCCACCGGTCAGCCCACCCAAACCAACGCCTTTACTCTGCAGGATGATGCTCGCAACAAGCGCTATAGACGTTATAATTAAAGCTATGCTAAAATAGTTTTCCACACGTGCCTCCTTTAACAGGCATGATTATACCCATAATTCAAAATAATCGTCAACCCAATGAACGAAACCAAGTTTGCAATCCACATTCACACCCACTACTCCGATGGCAATGCTTCTCATGAAGAGCTGGTAAAAATCGCAGCGAAAGCGGGGTTGCATGGGATCATCACCACAGATCATAACATCTGGCTGGATGGTTTGGAAGGGTATTATGGCCAGGGTAAACAGAAGGTCATGCTGCTTGTTGGCGAAGAGATCCATGATCGCACCCTCGATCCACCAGGAAACCACTTACTTGCCATTAATGCACGCAAAGAATTATCTCGATTTAGCGATTCCCCTCAGCAATTAATCGATCAAATACAGCACAGTGGTGGACTTTCTTTCCTGGCTCACCCTGTTGAAGACCCATTGGAAGAATTCAACCAAAAGGACTTTTCATGGCGCGATTGGGATATTCATGGCTTTACCGGGATTGAGCTTTGGAACCACATGAGTGAATTCAAAAGCGTCAGTTCCGGTTATTTTTCAGCCGCGGTGAATGCCCTGTTCCCCAAACAGATGTCGCTTGGACCATTGGAGCGAACGCTCTCGCTCTGGGATCAATTGATTGCTTCACGAATGCAGAAAATCGTCGCAATTGGTGGTGTTGACGCCCATCAACTCCAGTACAAATTGGGTCCGTTTTCGATTTGGATCTACCCATACCTCCATCATTTTAAAAGTGTGACCACGCACATCATCAACTCCAAGCCGCTCAGCGGATCATTTCCTGATGACCGGAATATGCTCATACGCTCACTCGAACAGGGACATTGTTTTGTCGCTTATGACTTACCGGCGCCAACCGATGGCTTCATGTTCTCAGCTAACAATGAAGAGGGTCGTTTTATTATGGGGGACGCGGTGAAAATTCAAAATGGTCTGACCTTTCAAATTTGCTTACCCAGGCAAACGCTATGCCGATTATTGAAAGACGGAAAAATCCTTAAGGAGTGGACAGATCACAAAGTGTGCACCCATATCACAACAGACCCGGGTGTCTATCGAGTGGAAGCCTTCATTCCTTATAAGGGGAAAATGCGCGGTTGGATCTTCAGCAACCCCATCTATGCGTGGCTTTAGCCTTTGATCACAATCAAGGGCTTGATTAAGGCGACTTTTTTTGCTATGCCTGCACCGACAACGCTTTCAACAACCTGGTTCACATCTTTGTAGGCTTGTGGGGCTTCTTCTGCCAGCCCGGGTAGTGACCCAGCCCGAACATCAATTCCATCCTGCTCGAGCTGTTGCAATAAGGTCTCGTCCCAAATACTGCGTTTTGCTTGCGAACGGCTCAAGACACGGCCACCTCCCTGACAGCATGAGCCAAAGCACCGTAACATGCTGGTTTCTGTGCCGGTTAGCACCCACGAACCCGTGCCCATCGAACCAGGCACCAGAACTGGTTGACCGATCTCTTGATACTCTGTGGGTAAACCCTCAGTTCCAGGCCCGAAAGCTCGGGTTGCCCCTTTTCGATGAACACAAACCATCTTTTGATCGCCGTTAACTTGATGTCGCTCAA
The DNA here is from genome assembly GCA_012522475.1 of Chloroflexota bacterium. Lineage (GTDB taxonomy): Bacteria > Chloroflexota > Anaerolineae > Anaerolineales > Anaerolineaceae > Brevifilum. The sequence continues at coordinate 49,282 of JAAYKH010000021.1, forward strand.
ATTTTCCGATGTTATGAGCAATATCATAGACCTGTCTTAATTGCCAACGATCGACCTTGCCAGCCAATACGGTTTCAAAAGCCTGACGCACATTGTTGGTCAAAATTTGACGGTTAAGAAAAGCATAATTGGCAGCACAGCGCATTGCAGCCAGGTAATCCTGGCCTTCATCTGATGTAATCGGAGCGCACACAAGCTGTTTGTCCGGAAGTTTGATGCCATATTTGGTAACAGCGCTTTGAAGGCGGCGTACATAATCGGTGCAAATCTGGTGACCGAAGCCGCGCGATCCCGTATGAATTTGCACAGCAAGTTCACCACGATAAAGCCCCATTGCCCCAGCAGCCACCTCATCGAACACCTCTGTGACAAGATCAACCTCAATAAAATGGTTTCCGCTTCCCAAGGTTCCCAGCTGATTTTTACCGCGTTCCATCGCCCGTGAGCTGACTTTCCCCGGGTCTGCCCCGGGTAAACAACCCTGGTCTTCAGTCCGTCGGAGGTCTTCCGCCGCGGTATAAACGTCATCCTTGGCCCAATTCGCGCCCCGCAAACAAACTTCAACCATCTCAGCGTTGGATAACTTCTTACGTCCACCAACGCCAACACCGCTTGGGCAAAGCTGGTCCACAACAGTTGCTAAATCGGATAGAAAAGGCGTCGCTTCTTCTAACGTTATTCGCGAAGATAATAAGCGAACGCCACAGTTGATATCATAACCAATTCCGCCGGGTGAAATCACACCGGTTTCAAGATCCGTTGCAGCGACACCACCAATTGGAAATCCATACCCCTGATGCATATCCGGCATGACCATAACCGCCTCAACCAGACCTGGTAAAGTGCTGGCATTGACCGCTTGTTCAATTGAGTTATCTTTCAGCGCGTCTTGAAGTAATGCCTGAGAGGCGAACACCCGCACTGGGACTCGCATATCAGAGCGAAAATCCTTTGGAATCTCCCATTCATAATCGCTGAGTTTGGTGAAAGTTTTTTCTGTAATTGTGCTCATTTGATGCCCTCCTAAACATCAAAAGTGATGGTGATTGAAAAGCCAGTGGCCGTTCTTTCCAGATTCAGGTCATGAAATGTAACAGCCTTGATATCTCGTTCCCAGGTCAGAATCCTTCGCCCGGTTGACTGAACTGAAATTTCATTTTGGCCATTTTCAAAAGAAAAATCGGATAAGGCTAAACCTTTCTCCTCAACGAAAAACAATAATTCGGTCAGGAAGTCAACAACTACCGTTTCATGGTTTCCATGAGGAATAGTGAAATTTTGATGCGTCTTAGATTGAGCTGTTTCCAGCACTGCATCCATGAGGGCGTACAGTCCCTCAGCAGCCTGCTTAAGCAAGCTTGGGAAGTCCCTCGCCCAAACCTGCAGCGCGATATCTGCTGTGTGTTCAACCTCTTTATATCCGTTCAATGCCATACTTGAGTATAATTATACCGGATTGAGTACCATGAACACGAATTTTGACCGTTTGGAAGCAAGATTGCGCAGTCTCTTTGAGAAAAAGCTGCCAAAACTTTTCACAGGGCACCAACCACAGCTTCCACTGGTGGAGCAAATCATTGATTTAATGCGAAGTCATACGTTAGGGGATGATGAAGGAAGCCTTCACGCACCTGACAAATACATTATCAGTGTTTCACCAGAAGATCTGGACGAATGGCAGTTGCACCAAGACATCCTCGATGAACTCACCAATTCAATCCTCGAGATGGGAACGTCCTTGGGCTTGATCTTTTCAAAGGCCCCTCAGATTGAACTGGAACAACGATCACGGATTGCTATTGGCACTTATATGCTCACAGCTCATTTTTCCGCCTCTGATCCACATCTTTCGGATACGGCAGCATTGGATCATGACAGGGGAGATGTCAACAAATCAACCCCACCTGAAAACGCCATACTCATCATCGACGGGAAAACCACTTACCCATTAAACAAACCTGTGATCAATATTGGTCGTCATTCAAACAATGACCTGGTGCTCACCAATCCACATGTCTCGCGCCATCATGCCCAACTACGGGTGATTAAAAATCACTATGTTGTCTTTGATGTCGGCTCAATGGGTGGTTTATTCTTAAATAACCGGCGGGTCTCACAGGCTACTTTACATGCCGGCGATGTTTTACGGATTGGGGCAGTCAACCTTATTTACAACCAGGAACCTACCAGCACCTTCCAAACATCGGTGTTCCCTGTTGATGATTTGAACGAAAATCAGGGAGAGGGTTTTGAATGAATGCCGTTGTGGTGCTTGGACTGCGTATCTTTTTTTTGATCGTATTATATGGTTTTGTAGGGTGGATTAGCTTCATCATATTTAAAGACCTGCAAACACTTTTCGATCTTAAGCGTTCCCAGGTTGCTCCAATTGTCCTGAGCGTCATTGTCAACCAGGAATCTCTTGAAAAACAATACACAAAATCCGAGATTATCCTCGGGCGCGATCCAGATTGTGATCTAACCATCGCGGATGAAACCGTTTCTCTCAGACATTGCAAACTATATTATCATCACAAACAATGGTGGGTCCGTGATTTAGAATCAACCAACGGTTCATTTATCAACAACACATTCATCGAGTCACCTGTTGTGGTGATAGATGGTGATGAATTAAAACTAGGTAAAGTCCCCATCACCATACGATTTGATCAACAGGTAAGATAGGAGATCAAAATGCTTGCTGCCCCTGTATTAGCAGTTATTGGCGGGTCGGGGTTATATAATTTCAGCGACTTAAAGGATACCCAGACCATTGAAGTGGACACACCTTTTGGTCCACCCAGCTCACCAATTACAATTGGAAAATTGTCCGGAAAACCGGTTGCTTTCCTCGCACGTCACGGCATCGGTCACATCTACCCACCCAGCGAAGTCCCCTATCGTGCTAATATTTATGCACTTAAATCCTTAGGAGTCCGCCGGATTGTCAGCGTTAGCGCCTGTGGATCATTACGCGAATCCTATGCACCCGGCCACATTGTCATTCCCAATCAAATTTTTGATTTTACGCACCAACGCAAACGCTCCTTTTTTGAAACAGGGCTGGTTGCACACGTCAACGTTGCCGATCCATTTTGCGAAGCGCTGTCAGATGTCCTTGAAGAAGCAATCCAGGAAACGGGTGCAACTTACCATCGAGGGGCGACTTACATCACCATCGAGGGGCCACGCTTCTCGACCAAGGGCGAATCAAACCTCTATCGCTTGTGGGACATCGACATCATCGGAATGACAGCCTCACCGGAGGCGTTTCTCGCCCGTGAAGCAGAAATCTGTTATGCCACCATGGCCCATGTTACCGATTACGATGTCTGGCATACCACGCTAGAATCGGTCACTGTGGAGATGATTGTCCAAACACTTCTTAATAACCTCAGTGTTGCTCAGCAAGCAATTAAAAATATGGTCGCCAAGATTGATCCCAATGTACATTGCGGATGCGAGGATAGCTTAAAAGATGCGATCATCACCAATCAAGACCATATTGACCCTGCAATGATCGAGAAACGGTCGTTGTTAATGAAAAAATATCTGGGATAATCGTGCTAAGGCTGTTCTCTCATCGGGATCAAGAGGTTCCTAACAAACACATTCAAAGCAGGTTAATGATTGTTGCGGGTGTGGTAATTTTAACTTATGGCCTGATCCTGACTCTAGCCCCTGCTATTCGTTACCATGCTGGTCTCGAACGCTTCCAATTCCAGCACTGGATTGGCATTCTCGCCTGGTTTCTGTCATTCTCAGTTTTACACCATCAAACTCAGCGACATCTACCCGAAAGTGATCCTTATCTCCTGCCGCTTGCTGCACTTCTGAGTGGGATTGGTTTGCTCACCATCTGGCGGCTTTTTCCCAGTCTCGGGTTGCGCCAAATGGCATGGCTGGTTTTAGCCTGTTTGCTTGGTTTGATTGTTGTAAATTTCCCACGATTATTACAGTTTTTACGACGTTATAAATATATCTGGTTGGTTCTCGGCCTGTTGCTAACTGGTTTAACCATCTTCCTGGGAACGAACCCTCAGGGTGAAGGATCAACTCGTTGGTTATATGTGTTTGGGATACACTTTCAACCCTCTGAACCCTTAAAATTGTTGTTGATTGCTTATCTCGCGGGTTTTTTCACAGATCAGCTTACAGTTCGTGGAAAACAATTTGAGGTGTTTCTGCCAACCCTGGTGGTAACTGGTCTTGCCTTAATGCATTTAATTTTCCAGGGCGATTTGGGAACCGCCATCATTTTCATGCTCATCTACCTAGCCATGCTGTTCACCTCGGGTGGGAGCCTCTGGGTCTTCTGGTTAACACCTGTGTTGATCGCCATTGCAGGATTGGCTGGATACATGCTGACTGACATTGTCCAGCTGAGAATAGATGCATGGTTAAAACCCTTTAGCGATCCAACAGGCGCCACCTACCAGGTGGTTCAATCAATGATCGCCATTGCAGAAGGTAATTTAATTGGAACAGGAGCTGGCCTGGGCAGTCCGGGGTTGATTCCGGTCGCTGTTTCTGATTTTATTTTTTCAGCCCTGGCTGAAGAACTTGGCTTGTTGGGCATTGCTGCGGTTATTGTCCTGTTTTTTCTCTTAATCTACCGCGGCATAAAAATCGCTGCCTCAACAAATAACTCTTTCTACCGACATCTGTCCTTAGGGCTGACTTTTTATTTTGGAATCCAGGGTATTTTGATTATCGGTGGAAACATCGGTTTGCTACCCCTCACAGGGGTAACACTCCCATTGCTTTCATACGGTGGATCATCATTGGTGGTATCTTTTTTGGGCGTTCTAACGCTGTTGACAATCAGCCACCAACCAGAGTCAGACAACCAAACCAAAACAATTCCCCTTCCGCGCTATGCGCTGATCGGCGTAATACTGGTTTTGTTTTTTATCATTGAAATTATCGGGGCAAGCCTGCTATCTTTTTGGTTTAGCCCGGCGTTAGTGGACAGACCAGAAAACCCACGCTGGATCATAGATGATCGGTTTGTACAACGGGGAGAGATCGTTGATCGTGACAACCAGACTATCATCACCAATACCGGCATTACAGGCAATTTCAGCCGCACAAGTGACCATATCCCCCTCTACCCGGTGATCGGGTATACCGATCCGGTCTTTGGTCAAACTGGGATCGAAGCCACCATGTTCAATTACCTAAGAGGAAAAATCGGTTACACATTTGCTACCCAATTTCGTCAGCGGCTGCTTTACAATCAACCGCCCAAAGGGTTGGATGTGCGTCTGACAATAGATTTGGGCCTTCAGCGGTCAGCTGACGATCTCCTTGAAGGTTATCAGGGTGCAATTGTAATTATGAACGCCGCCTCTGGTGAGATTTTAACCATGGCGTCTCACCCGTATTTTGATGCCGCATATTTACAAGAAGACTGGGATACGCTTCTTGTCGATGAAACTGCACCCTTGCTCAACCGCGCCACCCAGGGTTTATATCCCCCAGGGGCAACCCTGTTCCCATTCATAATTATCGATGATGCTTTGATAAGCACACAATTACAAGAACCTGAAGATCGATTAACAGTCAAGACCGCAGACCTCAATTGTGCCCTCAAGCCTCAAAAACCCCTTACCTGGCAAAGCATTATCGCCAATGGATGCCAAACGGCTCAAATGACGGTCGCCGCAGATGTCGGAAGCGACGCGCTCATCAATCTGTATGCTGATCTTGGCTTTTTTACCAGCCCCCAATTGCATCTTCCGGTTGCTGATGCAGCTGCGTCCAACACAATTGATCTAAACGCATTTTTTAGCGGAGAAGGAAACTTCAAGCTGAGCCCATTACAAATGACGATGGCTGTTAGTACGCTTTCTAACCAGGGCGTGTTGCCCGGCCCGCGAATCGTCAATGCCTATAATGACCCCGTTGAAGGGTGGAGCACTTTGCCAAAATTACAGGCCAATGTTGAAACATTTGACGCCGTTTCAATAAATCGGGTCAACAATCTGCTCAGACAATCAAATTATCCCTATTGGCAGGTTGTATCGACAGTTATGACAGAAGACCAGCAGCCAGTGACATGGTTTATTGCGGGTACTTCAGCAGATTGGCAAGGTCAACCCATTGCAACCGTCGTCGTCCTGGAACTTGATGCGCCTTCCCTGGCCGAATCTATCGGCAGGGCATTAATTGAAGAAGCTATTCAATTTTTAGGGCAGGCCCAGTAAGCTCCCGTTTCCTGGGTGCTCCTCGTAAAGGAGCTTATTCGATCACGCGAATAAAGTGGCGTTTGCCAACCTGCACAATCGTATTCGGATGAACGTATAAATAGGGATCATCAACAGAGTTACCGTCAATTTTTACCCCGTGTTGCTCAATGAGCCGACGAGCCTGGCTCTTGCTGCTCACCAAACCGCTATCCACTAAGATCTCCAGCAAGAAGGGTTCGCCAAGCGGTTTAAATTCAGCGATACGATCGGGAAGCTCCCCTTTTTGAAACAGGTTAATGAATTCCGTCCGTGCGTGTTGTGCCTGCGTTTCACCGAAAAATGCAGCGGTGATCTCCTCTGCGAGTTCCATCTTTGCATCGCGAGGATGAAGGTCACCTGTTTTTATTGCGCTTTCGAACGCCTCAATTTTTTCTACCGACCAGCGGGTAACCAGACGAGAATAACTCGGCATTGCGAAATCCGGCACACTCATCACCTTGCCAAACATATCCTCAGGAGTGGTGTTCAGCGGAATATGGTTGCCGAGAGATTTACTCATTTTCAATGTGCCGTCGGTTCCGGGAAGAATGGGCAAAATAATGCCAATGTTAGGCTTGACCTCTAAAAAAGTCATGATCTTTCGGGCTGCATTGACAATATTAAATACCTGGTCCGACCCACCAACCTGGACATCGGCTTCTAAGGCATAAGCGTCATAACCTTGCATAATGGCATAAAACAATTCATGAAAATAAATTGCCTCTTCACTTTCCCAACGTTTGCGAAAATTTTCGCGCGACAAGAACTGTTGTAAAGTGAAATTTGATGCAAGTTGAATCAAATCTTTAAAGGTCAGGCCGGTTAACCATTCAGCGTTGTAACGAATTTCCGTCTTTTCTTTATCCAAAATCCGAAAGGCTTGTTCAGCATAGGTTTCAGCGTTCTGCTTCGCCTCCTCAGGGGTGAGTTGTGGCCGCAATTTGTCTTTGTCCGAAGGGTCGCCAATCAACGCCGTATAAGTACCGATTAGAAAAATAGCCTGGTGTCCCAACTCTTGAAATTGGCGCAGCTTTCTCATTGTTACTGTGTGACCGATATGCAAATCAGATGTACGCGGATCGTAGCCGCAGTACACTCTTAACGGCCTTCCTTTCCGGTCAGCTTCAATTAAGCGCTCACGCAATTCATTTTTCATAACCTCGTACATCGCCGGGTCGCCATATTCAACGCCGCGCATCAAGTATGTGACCTGTTGATTGATATTCATACTCATCTCCTTACTGTCAAGCTGTTTTCTATCGTATTCATGCAAAACAAAACGCGCCCATCTCTCAAGGCGCGCCAGCGAGCCAAGATGGGGATATTGTGATCTTTATTTATAATACTCTACCGTTTGTTTTTGCATACAATGATTATATCGAAAAATACCAGATTATGACAATTTAATAGTGGGACTGACCCAAATTTCAGAAACAAAACCAGGTGAAAAGACAGGTTCGTAGACCTGTTAACCGTTAATTGACCAGAGAAATTAATCCTAAGGCGACAGATATGACCCAGTTGCGATTCGATTACATTGTGTGGATTCTCTTGCGATCTACATCATTTTATTCAACAATGCTGCGTCAGGTGGTTAATTTTTATTTTCCCCTAGCAGTTTTATACTGCAAGAATAGATCATAAACCATCAAGGACAGGGAAATTTAATTCAGTTCAATAAGTATTACTGTTATAATCATATTGGTGTTGTTATGAATGAACAGGTCCTCGTATTAAATGCGAACTTTCAACCCATCAATGTCACGTCGATGTATCGTGCCGTCAACCTGATGCTGACAGAAAAAGCAACCTTGGTTTTAAATGGTAGGGGCGTCATCCGATCGGTCTCGCAAACCTTCCCCATTCCCTCGGTTATTCGTCTTAATCGTATGGTCAAATTTCCCAGGCCGGTGGTCAAGCTAAATCGAAAGGAAGTTTTCCGCCGAGATCACTTTGTGTGCCAGTATTGCGGAAAACAGACCAGCGATTTGCCGATTGATCATGTTATCCCACGCCATTTAGGCGGCAAAACTCGTTGGGGAAACGTTGTATCCGCATGTGGACGCTGCAACCATCTCAAAGGGGGACTGACGCCTGAACAATCTGGAATGCACCCCATCAAACGTCCCAAACGACCGCCCAACACTGCAGCCTACCTGTTTGGAAAACACCTGAACCAACAGCAGGACTGGGAGAACTTCCTCTTAGGGTGGTAAGTATATATTAACCTGCAAGAGGCTTTGGCTCAAATCCTATCTTCATTCGATTTGGACAACCACTTTTTTCATGTGTTCCGGCTGGGAATTTCCTAATGTGTTAAAAGTAAAAACAAAGCATGTCGTCAGGCAAGGTCAACTGGGCATTTAATGTTCAACCAGAATCAAAATTCCTCACCGGCTAAACTGGATTAACCGGTGAGGCGTGTATGTGCTGACCCTTCAACTTGGTTGATTATTTAAAAAGTGTTGGAAAAACCTTTTAGCACTTATTCGGCTTTCTTCTTTTATCTTAGCGAGGACTATTCTTCCTGTGCTTCTTCCCATTCGGTCTCAGGGTCAGTCTCGCCCGATGCTGCCCTGGCTTTAGCACCAGGTGGAAAAATTGTTTCCCGGTGTCGCCAGGCAATCAATCCTGCTGATGCCAGCGTGATGATCAGCATCAGCGTTTGGTTGGCATTTACACCGCCCACATAACTGGAATCGAGCCTGAGAAATTCTAATAAAAACCTGAAGAACGGATAGGTAACCAAATAGGATAAGAAAACATCGCCTTCTTTTAGTTTGTGGTGCATTTTTCGGTTTAGCCACAATAAAAGGCCCATGTTCAAAACATTAAAAATGGATTCGTATAAAAACAAGGGGTGATAGGTGGCAACATCTCTGAACTCGGGCAATCGGTGCTGGAGGTCAATCGTGATCGCCCAGGGGAGATTGGATGGACTGCCATAAACTTCTTGGTTGACAAAATTTCCCCAACGTCCAATTGACTGGGCTAAAGCCAGTCCAGGGGCGATGAGATCCGCCCATTGCAGGAAACTGAGCGCATGTTTTTTCGTGTAGAAAAACAGTGCTAAAGCGCCGCCAGCAACCGCACCTGGAATCCCCAATCCTCCCCTCCAAATTGCGATGGCATCCAAGGGATGGGTAAGGTAGTACCAGGCTGTGATTCCCTGTTCTACCATCGATGCTGGTGGGGTCAGAATATGCCAGATGCGAGCGCCAATCACCCCGCCGAGAACGAGCCAGGGTAAACTATCCCATACAACTTCGGGGTTCAATCCCCGCCGTTTTGCCTCATAGTAGCTCAATACCCCGGCAGCAATGACACCGACCATGATGATCATGCCATAATAATTTAATGTTAACGGCCCAATACGAATACCTTCAGCCATGTTTTTATTCCTCTCTATTGCGAATAATTTCCCCATTTGTCTTGGCCTGTTTTCTCACATAGAATATTCTCTGCAATGCGGTGAAATTGTTCAAGATTGATAAAATCCACAGTGAGATCCGGGGGAAACCAAAAATTAATCCGGGGATTAAAACAAAATACCTTTCCACGCGGGTAAATAAGCCGATTTTTGCTAAGTAATTCAACGATTCTGCTTTTGCTCGGATGTAAGAAACTAAAATCGACCCCATCGAAGCCAAGAAAACCAGCAATGCATCCTGCCAGGTTCCAGTTTGAATAAAATAGACCAGTAAACCAGCATATAAAGCAAATTCAGAATAGCGGTCAGAAACGGAATCAACAAACGAACCGTAGCGGCTGCTTTCATTTCGCAAACGTGCCATCGTTCCATCCAAAGCATCTAGGGGGGCCGTGATCATGGCAATAATCCCACCCCACATCAATTGGCCTGATGCAACCAATACGCCGCCAGCAATATTGCCTAACAATCCTGCCATAGTAATCACATTAGGGCGGATTCCCAAGCGATTTAAAAATGCGCCCAATCCATCCAGAACACCTTTACAAACATGGCGCAAGAAATCGGTAAAAGTTTTATTGTCTTCGTCGTTTGCTTGATTTATGGGTGTAAGTTTATCACACTGTTTGAAAAACAACGCTGCTTACATATCTTCATCTTCTTCAAGGTTAATCAGAATTTCCCGCTCACGTCCGCCCCGCTGTGTCGGCCCAATGATGCCCATCTCTTCAAGTTGATCAATTAAGCGCGCTGCTCTTGGATATCCCACACGCAATTGCCGCTGAAGAAACGAAGTACTCACACGGCCTTCTGCTTTAATCAGTTTAATCGCCTCATCAACCAGAAAATCGTCAACGTTTCCAAGCTCATCTTCTCCCACCTGGTCTTCCCACGGTGGCGCATCAGAATCGTCATAACGTTCAATTGCCGGCATGGGTTTATCTTTCAATTGTTTTTGCCACCAGCGAATAATCCGGTTGAGCTCCTTGTCGGTGACAATTGCGCCCTGGGCACGTTGCGGTAAGCCAAATTCAGGATGCATAAAGAGCATATCACCTTTGCCCAACAGGGTCTCAGCACCCCCCGTATCCAGAATAACTCGCGAATCTATGGAAGTTGCTACAGCAAATGAAATCCTGGTCAGAAAATTCGCTTTGATTAAGCCGGTGACCACATCGGTGCTCGGCCGTTGGGTCGCTAAGATTAAATGAATCCCCACAGCGCGCGCTTTTTGAGCCAAACGAATGATTGCGTGTTCCGTTTGATCAGGCGCTGTCATCATCAAATCTGCCAGTTCATCAATGATGATCACAATCTTTGGCATCTTGGGCTTATTTTGGACTTCTAATTTTCGATTGTAAGCATCAATATTTCTGGAACGTGCCTTTTCCAGCAATTTATAGCGGAAATCCATTTCAGTTGTCGCCCAGCGCAATATGCCCAAAATACGCTCGATATCCGTTTCAACATTGCCCATCAGGTGAGGTAAACCATTAAAACGCATCAACTCCACACGTTTTGGGTCAATCATTGCTAATTTAACTTCTTCAGGCGTGTTACTCATCACCAAACAAGCGGTCAGCGCTGTGATGCAAACACTTTTCCCCGATCCCGTCGTGCCTGCAATAAGCAAATGCGGCATAGTTGCCAGGTCTGAAATAAGTGCTCGGCCAGAGACATCCCTGCCCAGGGCCAGGGCTAAATGTGAATTTACTCTTGAAAAAGATTCCGATTCAAGCAAAGGCCGTAACTGTACATCCACGCTGTTAGGGTTTGGAATTTCAATACCAACATAGGATTTCCCCGGAACTGGGGCCTCAATTCTTAACCGTTCAGCAGAAAGTGCCAGTGCAAGGTCTCGCTGCAAAGAAGAAATTTGTGATACCCGGATCTTTTGTCGATCATCGTCGGATTTGTCAATATAGCCAGGTTCAACTGCAAATTGTGTCACCGTAGGCCCGGAGCGGTATCCAACCACCTTTGCAGGTATCCCAAATTCATCCAGAGTTTTCTCAATCAGGCCCGCAGTCAAATTGATCGTCCGCTTATCGGGCTTGAAGGATTCTCCTTTATTCAAAAGATCAAGCGGTGGTAGGTTCGGAGCACGGTCCAGGGGGGCATCTGGTGTTTCATCTCCAAAATCGGGCGGGTTGAATGACTTTCGGTACTCAGGCGGCAGCCAGGCAGCACTTGGCTCAGAGTCTTGCTCTTTCTCGGCTTCCGGTGTCTTCTCACGAACAGCAGTGGGTGCTTTTACTGGTTCACTCGGACTGCCAAAAGTTTCTTCCATTATTGGAAGGTTACTTACCTGGGTCTGCACAGCACGTTCAAGTTTTGGGAACAGCTTAAACGCAGCGCCTGCACAAAGAATAAACAAGAGGGTAAGAATCACAAACCCTATGGTCGGACCTGTTGTTGAACGAAATATCTCTGCAAGACCCCAGCCAACAATGCCGCCAGGATCTTGTCCTGCTTCGACTTGTGTAATAACACTATTTTGGGCAATTGAAATCACCGCCATAAAGAGAAACCCCATAGCCTCAAAGGCTAAAACGCGCCCCAACGAGAACGCTTGTAAGGGTTGTTTGCGCCACCGAATAACCTGTAAGCCGGCCGCAACCATCGCGAGGATGATGAGATAGCGCCCCAAGCCAAACCAACGGGTGAGAAAGTTTACCAATGGCGTGATCAACTTGCCTGTTGTCACCTGGAAAAACCCGAGTAAAAGGATAAATGCAGCAGAAAAAAGTAAGATTCCCAGGAAATCCCATCCATACTGCAAGATATGGAACCCCTGAATAAACCCTTTTCCGCGGCCCCATTCATCCAGCGTAAAAAGCGAGCTCTGTTTGACCTTGCCTTTTTTCTTTTCAGTGGGTGTTTGCGAGCGTTTTGCCATGATCGTAATTAATTGCCTTTAAGTATTAAACCTAATCGTCTTTCTTTCGGATCTAAACTGAGCACACCAACTTTTATTACCTGTCCTTCGAACAAAAAGTCACCGATTTTCTCACAAGTCGCTGGAAAGGCAATCGTCGAGATGTGGATCAAACCTTCAATGCCAATTTCTAAACGGGCAAATACACCATATTTAACAATTCTGGTGATGATAGCATCAAGGACATCGCCTGGAGAAATTTTCTCAGTTAAATTATCCCACGGATTCTTCGCTAACTGCTTGAGACTCAGAGCAACCCGAGCTTGCTCCAACGACACATTGACGACCATGGTTTCAACTTTGTCGCCAAGTTTTAAGATCACAGATGGATGAGAGACCCGCCCCCATGATAATTCAGAAATGTGGATCAATCCTTCAAGACCGCCCAGATCTACAAACACACCAAAGTTGGTTATGTTTGTTACGATGCCGCTGACAATATCACCCTCAGCCAAACTATGGAGTAATTTTTTTCGTTTTCCAGCGCCGGCCAGGGCAGCTCGTTCGGAAAACACAATTCGGTCTTTTTGGGGGTCACATTCAATAATTTTCAATGAAACTTCACGGCCTAAATAACCATGAAAATATTGCTCTTGTTCTTTTTTTGTGGTGTTTGAGGGCAGATCAACCAGATGCGATGCCGGAATAAAGCCACGGATGTATTCGCCTTCAACTAAAATACCACCGCGATTAAAACCAACCACTTGGATTGCAACGATCTCATCATTTTTATATAGCGAGTCAACCTTGTTCCAATTGATTGTGGAGGGAACCGGGGCGCGCTCCGCAAGCAGCTGTTCCTCACCAGCAGGGTCTTCTTCAGCCCGTAGATTTTTAATCTGGGGTTCGCTTTCCAAAATAGACGTCCACCAACGATCATCCAAGGCTTCTGGCGGATGCAAGCGGTCATCCTGTGGGAAATTACAATCCCACTCTTTTTCGATTTGAGCCTTCCGTTCGCCTTCCGCCCTTTGTTGCGCAGTCATGCTTGCTCCTCTTCACGCGCTGACAGTTCCATACTAACAATCATTTTAGAGACAGCTTCTAAAGCGACTCGTTGCTTCCGATAAAGATCGGCTTCAGACATCGCCAATCGATTTGCCACCTCTCGAACTTTTCTCCCTTCGAGAAATTTCAATTCGAGGATATTATACAAAATCCATTCTGCGGTAAACCTTCGTTCGCCTTCAGGTTTGATGTTATTGATGGCTGTCTTTAAAATACCTCGTAAGGCATTAATCGGGCTGCCATCAAAATCATCAATTGCCGATTGTACAATTCGGAGGCTAAGCAAAGGGCTTTCTGTCAGCTTTGGCCCCCCCCAATAATGCGTCAGCGCATCTTTGACCCATTCAACAAAATCTTCTTCAGGCAATTGTGCTTCATCCATCAAAACACTGGTTTTATTGTAACTTGATGCTGCTCTCAGTTGTTGAATTAATAAAACCTGCGGATGCAGATTCTCCATAGAATCGATAACTTGTTGTTGTAATTTCCAATCTCGAAGCGCAATGCTAACCCGCGATGCCAGCAGCGTAATCGATTGCACATGCTCTGCATCCATTTCACGCTCACTAACCCAGGGAAATCCACACAGCCCAAGCAGGATTTTTCCATTCTGCTGATCAGCATACACCAGCGGAATCAACAAATGGCCGCTCCAGTGAAGGAAATTCTCATCGGGGTTCGATTCATTCTTCAATGTCAACGCCAAAATCTCATCAGAGGACTCGATTTCATTAAACGCAGATTGATCACCCGCTACGGTTAACATCACCAACCCCCCACCATCCAACATAGCAATAAAAGCGCTTTGCACCTGTAAAAGATCACAAATCGTTGCCGTCACAATTTCCAGAAATTGTTGTAAATCAGAACGGGTTAATAGGTGGTCTTCAAGGGATTGGATCCGCATGATCTCTCGGCGATCGCTGCCATAAAAGAGCAAACGCTCCCAAAACGGGGCGAGTAAAGTGATTAAGTATTCCAGCAGAAGGATTAACCCCACCATAAAGATGGGAACAAAAGGATTGTACGGATCCTCCCAGAGCATTCCGAAGCGCCGGATAATGGTTGTGGCTGCAAGCACGACTGATGCTGTAAAGGGCCCACGTAAAAACCATTTGAAAAGACGGCTTTTTACCAGCCGATCAGGCCAGGCTACGCCAAAGAAAGCCACCGAATAGGCAATGATCACCAGAAAACCACCCACCATCAAATTGGCAATGCTGACAATAATCCAAAACAGGATCGGAATCCGTGAAAACAAACCGAAACCAAATAGCAGATATGGGTAAACGCCAACAGCCGCCACAGTGGCGCCTGTTAAAAGGTAAATCATCCTTCGTCGGCTAGTTTTGGTGACTGTCCTTTGATAGGCGCGATAAAGAATCGACCCTGCGATAACCATTACACCGACATAATAC
>JAAYKH010000022.1 GCA_012522475.1 Chloroflexota bacterium
CCTCTGATTTGTTTGTATCGCCATATGTCGATGGCACCCAAAGCGCAGCTGTAAAAACTGCTTTGGGGTTTGGGCTGCCGGTAGTGGTAACGGATGTGATTACAGACGCATTGATTGAAATGCTGCCAGAGCGTTGCAAGGTGGTGCCTGCTGGGGATGCAATGTCTCTAGCGGATGGAATTGTGGCGCAAATCAATGTTTCGGCCCAAGATCCTGATCAAATTCAGCGTGTGATTGATCAATCCTGGGCACAGATGATGCTGACCATCACTGGGTACCTTGTGCGAATACAAAACCTACCAAAATAGTGACAAAAAGCGGATATTTTTCTGCGGTGGTTTTTCTAAGACACGCAAGACACGACTTTTTAAAAAATGCTTTGTAAACTTTCTGACAAGTAGGAATCACACAATGAAACTTTCGTCAATTCTTATTTGCCCCAAATGTTCCAGTAATTTGACCAAACATCTTAATCATTGGCATTGTGAAAATTGCCAGAAAACCTACCCAATTATTCACGGCATCCATGATTTTAGATGCAGCCCTAAAAACCTTGAACCCAATATTGCAGAAGCGATTCAAAAATTCCATCAGCTTACCTATCAAGAATTACTGGATTTAGTATTGATTTCGAAGAGGTTGCCAAAACGTATTAATCAGAAGATTAAAGACTACTATTCTAAAGAGATTGAACGAACTGAAACTATGGCTGCTACTTTTATTCAAGACGCAAAGATACCAAATGGGAGGTCTGTCTTAGACTTGGGTTGCGGTTCGGGTTCGAGTTAAAATATTTGCTTTCAAAAGTGTTTGCCGCTGATGAAATCGATATCCATCTCCCCAGTATCAAAGCTTATGGTTATCAAGGTGCGATTGCCGACTGGTTCAACACCATCAAAAACATCGTTGTCATTAGAGAATTCCTTTTATTGTTTTTTGTTTCCCACCATGTTGCCATCACAAAACAAGTCGCCTTCCAAAAATTCAAATGAAGACGTATTCCATGTTGACGCCGAGTAACGAACTTATTGAGAACAACCCTAATATATGGATTGTGACGGTAAATTGGAATCAACCGTTATTAACTCAAGCTTGTGTTCAGAGTCTTCGCGAAAAAAATGCAGGTCAATTCTCGCTGGTCATCGTTGATAATGGTTCAACTGACAGATCAATTGAAGTCCTACAGGACATACCAGCAAGTACCCTGATTCAAAACCCAATCAATCTGGGGTTTGCCGGTGGATTTAATGTGGGGATCAAGTATGCCCTTACTCAAGGTGCTGATTATGTATTTATAGTTAATAACGACACAATCAGCCAAGATCAAATGTTGGATATACTCGTAACAACCGCCATAGACTTAATGGCAGAAATTGCAGCTCCTGCGATTTTTTATACTAGTTCACCAAATCAGATTTGGTCTGCAGGTGGGAAAATCAATCCACTTTTATCAGCTCCGATTGATAGCCATTCGCGTAAAAAGCCTTTACCTACCAATCCAGAACGACGCGATTTTTTTACAGGCTGTGCTTTACTAATTCATAAACGAGTTTTTGAAAGGCTTGGCTTTTTAGATGAAGGTTTTTTCTTATATTATGAAGATCTTGATTTCTTCATGAGGGCAAAGAACATGCGCTTGTCTGCCTGGCTAATCCCAAAAGCGAAATTACTTCACCACGTCAGTGCCTCGATCGCGATAGAGAATACTGATCATTTTTATTTTTGGATGGGATATTCAAGCTGCCGATATTTTTGTAAACACGTAAAATGGTGGCAATGGATTTTTGTATTGCCCTGGCAATTTTCCCACACTCTAAAAATGATCGCACACTTCTTTTTTTCTGGCCGGTATAATGCTTTGAGTGCACACCTAAAGGGAATTATTACATTTATCTTTAAGCAATCTTCTTCTGGTGAGAACAACAATACCATGAACTAATGATTGATAAATTTCATTATGTTTATCGTTTAGGTGAGCAATGGCAAGCAAATTTCGAAAGCACGTTCAAAAATTCCATAGAGATTTCGATGGTTTTCTCGGTCACTTAATTGGCAAGTCTCCGCATTTCTCCTCAATATTGGAAAAAAAACCAGATCAACTCAAGCCAGAAAACTTTAATAAATTTACTTACTCAAAACTAAAACATTTCCAAAGTTTTCGCCTACTACCGGTATATCAGCGTCAAACTTTAGCCACCTGTGATTTAAAAGTGTACCAAGATCTTTTTGTATATACATTCATTTTAGAGAACATCCCCAAAGGATCAAAAATTTTAGAGTTAGGCGGCGGCAATTCACGAATTATTGATTGCCTAAAAAATGAGTATGAATTTTGGAACCTGGATAAGCTTGAAGGACAGGGGCATGGACCAAAAAGTGCAATGCATACAGAAAGGTATATGTTGGTCAGAGATTATATCGGCAACTTTTCTCCTGAGCTTCCAGAACGCTATTTTGATTTTGTTTACAGCATCTCGGTGATTGAACATTTTTCTACCGATGAGAGCGTCATGAAAAATATTATTGACGATCAACAACGGTTATTAAAAAACCATGCTTACTGCTTGCATTGTGCGGATGCGCTTTTGTTTCAAGATCATCTTTGGTTTCATCCAATCATTGATCAACTTTCTTCTAAGATTGATGGCATAAAAGCCGAAACAGATTTCGATAAAATTACCTCTGACAGTGAACTGTGGACCATACCAAAGTATGCTTATTACACTCGGTGGTTTCCAATAACTAAAAAACGTCTAACGGCTTTTGGGCAGCCCTTTTCAATAAATTTATTTTGGAAAACAATTCCATAATGCTGGCTTTAATGAAATCGAAGCTCTTCAAGGCAATCTTTTCATATCTTTCTTCTGTAACGTTTTCTCAAGCTTTAACGGTTGTTTACACCGTGGGAATTATTTGGTGGTTAAATCCTATAGACTATGGATTAATTGCTGCTAATTATGCTATCGTAACCATGTTGTCTTTTGTGATTACCCTTGGCCTACATGAATGGCTGTTGAGAACCATACCTGGTGCCCAAAAACCTAAAGTGCTGACAGGGAATGTCATAAAGTATAAATTAAGCGTCGGTATTGTTTGGGGTTTGCTCCTCTGGCTAATCATGCCATTAGTCCAGCCCAGCATTTACCAAAAAGGCCTGCTCGCAATCATCATTGTTGATGTTTGGTTGGATTCGGTCTTCAATTTAATGCTAGCTGATCTTCTGGCCAATGAAAGAGTACAAACAACTTCTGCGTTGTTGTTTTTATCCAGAGTCTTACGTCTTCTTTCCCTGGGCGTGATCATCATTTTTAGATCAAACTCCATTACTTTGGTCTGCCTTTTCCGTCTTCTCAGCACCTTAACAATTTCAGTATTGGCATTTTTTCAAGCTAAACCTGTTTTACAAAAAAACCAAATCACTGAAATTGCCAACGTGCTGCGATATTCTTTGGTGTTCAATGCCTCAGAGTTGTTCAATTCAGTCTTTTTGCAACTAGATTTGAATTTGATTACTTGGATTAATGGTGATCCTGAGGTAATCGGTAACTTTGCTATCGCAATTAATCTGATCAATATGATTATGACTGCGCCATTGGCTGTGGTTTATTTGGTGCTTCCCAGTACCATCGACATTTATAAAAACAATATAGCAAAGTTTTGTCAACGATTGTTCAACTTACTAGTTGGCTTTTTATTGTTGGGTTTGATACTCTGGTTGGGAATCGGATTGCTCAGGATGGCTTGGGTCCAAGCACTACTGGGCGCAAATTATCTCCCTGCTCTGAGCCTGTTATTCTTTGCCAGCCCCCTATTATTAATCAGAACAGTAAACCAATTTAATAGGGTGTATCTGTTTTCTATTGGTTTGGAGCATAAACAGTTGCTCCCCCAAATACTTTCAATACTAGTTAAGCTTGTCCTGGGTATACTTCTCGTTGGAAAGTGGGGTGTGACAGGGTTAATCTGGTTAAGTATCACTGCTGATTTGATTTTACTGATAGGTTATACCTTGCCAGTTGTTAAGCATGCCAAGACTACGTTGAGGATCATGCTTTGAAAGTTCTTTTTATTGTATTTAATCAAATCGGTCGGGGTACATATCTGCGTGCCTTTGAACTAGCTCGGGCATTAACAAGGCTAGGATATAAAATAACCATCCTGGCTTCTTCAGCACAATTGCGCAAAAAGCCAAAAACCAACCGCCAAAATGGTATTCAAATTCTCGAGGTTTCAGATTTGATCAATGGGCCTACCCGATCAGGGTGGGACATTTATAACCTGATCACACGCCAAAGAATTGTTAAACAACTCGATTTTGACCTGGTGCATGGCTTTGAATCTCGCCCAACTGTTATTTACCCGGCTTTAGCGCTACAAAAGCAATGCACTTCTTTATTTCTTGACTGGGCTGATTGGTTTGGCAGTGGCGGATCTATAGAAGAACGGCCCAATCCTTTGATTCGAATGCTGTTAAGGCCTTTTGAAGATTTTTTTGAAACCCACTATCGGAAAAAGCCCCTTGGCACCACCGCCATTTGTAAAGCCTTGGCTCAACGAGCAATTGATTTGGGAGTGCCTCAGAAAAAAATCTGCCAATTACCTAATGGCTTTGATGTTGAAAATTGGAATCCTATATCAATTGAGAAGGCAAGGTTTCAGTTGAATCTTGATAGCAACCAATTCCTGGTAGGTTACCTGGGCTCCCTTTTTCCAAAAGACGCGAATCTGATGGCAAATACGATCAATCTAATGAACAGCCAAAATCAGAGAATAAGATTTTTGCATGTTGGGCATAGTAATTATCCTATTCAACTTAGGATGGAAAATGCCCACAATATTATTGAAACGGGGTTAGTTGATTTTCAAAAAATGCAAACATATCTATCTGCATGTGATGTTCTTTTACTTCCATTTACAAATAGCCTTGCCAACAATGGACGTTTCCCATTGAAGTTCTCAAACTACTTGGCTTCTGGAAGGCCGATCATTGCCACCCAGGTTGGGGATATCCCAAGTTATATTGAAGCCCATCAATGCGGTATCGTTACCCCTGCTAATCCAGACGCACTAGTACAGGCTATTCTTCACCTACAAGACTATCCTCAAGTAAGATTAAGTTATGGGCAATCTGCATTAGCGTTATCTAATCATCCTAATGAAAGCTGGCAAAGCAGGGCCAAGACCCTGATGAAATTTTATATCGAAAAGATTGAAAGTGAAAAGTGAACAAAAAGAATGATTTCAACCAGTTAATGTGCGAAAATTGTGGCCGCGGAAAATTCACGTTTCTTTTTTCAGGCAGCGATAAACTGCTCGGAATTCCGGGAATATTTAATGTGCTTGAATGCCAGCACTGCGGGTTATACCAAATTGATCCCAAACTTAATAGTCAGCAGATGGAAAAATACTATCCAGAAGAATATATCTGTTATCTGGAAGCAATTGAAGATGAACCAAATCCTTTTATACGGTTTAATCGCTATTTAGGGCAGAAAAAACGCTACCGGCAAGTCATGCGCAGAGTAAAAAAAACCGGGAAAATCCTCGATGTGGGCTGTGCAACAGGTATATTTTTAAACGAAATGCAAAAGGGAGGATGGGAATGTCAGGGCGTTGAACCGGACCAAACAGCAGTAAATTATGCCTACAGCCGGTTTGGTTTGGATGTTTTTTGCGGTACGCTGGAAGAAGCCAACCTGCCAACCAACACTTTTGATGTAGTGACCTTATGGGATGTTCTTGAACATGTTTATGATCTGAATACAACCATTAAAGAAATAAGAAGAGTATTAAAGCCAGGCGGGATGATTATTGCTATATTACCCAACGCCAATGCATTTGAAAGATTCTGGTTCAAAGAATATTGGGTTGGTTGGGAAGTGCCAAGGCATTATCGCACCTTCAATACAGTAACCATTACTGATTTTTTAAGAAAGCACAATTTCAGCGACATTGAGATTTTTAGCTTCACAGGTCGCCATGGAGCCTTTATGCTCAGCATGCAATTTTGGATGAATTGCTTGGATTTAACAGCCTGGACTAAAAGGATCATCCTGTCCATTGTTGGATCTTTTTTTCTTCGAATAGTTTCATTACCCCTTTTCATGAGCTTTGAGGCCATTAATCGCAGTACTGAAATGTCCTTTGCCGCCCGTAAACCCACCTTAGAAGAAAAATAACCCGTTTGTATTATTGAAAGACTGGCTTCTTTACCTTATTCTAAAGCTATCAAAACCTAACTATTTTTGTAAGGAGAATATCATGAGAAAATTGCTTTATCTGTCTATCATCTTAGCAATGCTTTTTCTTGCTGTTCCTCTGGTGCAAGCGCAAGCACCCGCTAAATACGAAACGCAAGTTAATGTCACTAACGTTGCTGATGTGAATGGCGCTATAACACTGCGTTTTTTTAAACGGGATGGTACCGAACTTAAACCAATTACAAGGCCGATTGAAG
The DNA here is from genome assembly GCA_012522475.1 of Chloroflexota bacterium. Taxonomy (GTDB): domain Bacteria; phylum Chloroflexota; class Anaerolineae; order Anaerolineales; family Anaerolineaceae; genus Brevifilum. The sequence continues at coordinate 6,458 of JAAYKH010000022.1, forward strand.
CTTATGAAACCATATATTTCACATCATTTCAAGACATAAGCAATTTTGACGGTTCTATGGTGATTGAATCGGACGTGCCACTGGCTTCCATGGGTATGCTGATCAGTAAGAATAGTGCTGGCAACGCAACTGGGTATGCTGGTTATATTGGTGTCCCAGGAGGTTCTGATACGGTTTATTTGCCATTGCTCATGAACTCGAACTATGGCTATAGCACCTTTTTCTATATTCAGAATACAACTGATACCCCAATTTCTGCCACTGTAACCTATAGCAATGGCAAAGTAACTCAAATACCCAATATCGAACCCTCTGCCTCTCACAAAATTGACAATCGTGGCGAAGCTGGGTTACCTAAACATTTTTCAGCAGTTGTCACTGCCTCTGGGGCTGTAGCAGTCGCTGTTGTTGAATACAACGATGGTACAGGTAATCAATTGTATTCATACAATGGATTTGAATCTGGAGACACATTACCCATTTTCCCAATGATCAACGAGAACAACTATGGGTATTGGACTTCAGCTAATATTCAAAATACAGGCACTAAATCCACTACCATTACAATGACCTATACACCTACTGAGGCGGGTTCTTCCTGTACTGAAACCATCACCATCCCAGCTGGAGAAAAACGCGACTTTGGGACCTATGCTTTTGCATTCCCATTAGACTGGGCGCCATACACCGTAGCTTCAACATGTAAGAATGGAGAGCGCTTCATTGGCAGCGGTACTGTTACGGCAAACTCCGCCAACCAACCACTGGTGGGCATTGTCAACCAGATCAACGAAACTAATGATCCCAATAAGGGCGCAGCGTTAATGTCTCAGAGTGCAGCTTTGGCGTCGGATACTATTGTCTTCCCATTTGTGCAACAGTGGGTCGGCCCCTGGAGCTGGTGGACATCCATGACAGTGATCAATGTTAGCGGTAGCACCATTGCAAAGAACGATATCGTCTGCTCTGTTAAATGTACTGCTTCTGGTGGCAGCCCCGTTGACATAACAATGAAGAACCCGGAAGCACTGGCAAATAATGCGGGTTGGTTACATCAGTTTTACTGGGATCGGGCACCAATACCAGAAGGATTCTTGGGCGGAGCCATCTGTAAGTCAACATCAGGTCAATCTATTGTTGGCACGCTGAACATCCTGGCACATAATGCAGGCATTCAAGTCGATTCCTTGGCAGTGTATGAAGGCATATCCCAATAATACAATTCTCCAGGTTACAATGAAGATAGCAATATCGACATTAACAAACTGTAAGAGGAGAACAACTAGAAATACCAATTGATCTCAAATAGTTAATAAAAGAAGTAGAGGATAAAGAACCTCTACTTCTTTTTATAATACGATTAAAAGAAGCGGATATTTTCTATGAAAAAAGTGTTAATTATTTCCCTTTTCTTAGTTTTATTGTGTGTGCAGAGTTGTTCTTTTGCTCAAAAACCCATGTTAGATGATGAACAACAAGTATGGACAATTCCTACACCAACAGAGGATATGGCCGTGATTTATGGTGAAGTCCATTCATCTACAAAGAGTTCTGTTGGAGACATGGTTTTTTTATCTGAAAATCTATCTTTTGATGATCAGGAATTACCTCCAACGATTTCTTTCTCATATCAGTATTCTCCTCGGGCAGTCGTCGATACAGCCAGAGGCTATTTTTATTTTGAGAATGTGAAACCTGGTGGAAACTATGTTGTTACGGTCTTGACTGGTCCTGGTAATTTTATTTTTGTCACACAGGATGATGGAAAAATGCCATTAACAATTTCTGTGGAAGCGGGAGATTCAATTGATCTGGGTAAATTGATTATTGAAATGCCTGACTAAAGCTATAGTTATAAGAGCATCCCCACAATCAAAGTGTACCACTTTGATTTAAATAAATTATTTTTCATATAGAAAAGCCGGTCAATTCAAAGGCTATAGTAAACATTTTATCGAATAATTGGAAGGAAAATCTCAAAATAAATGGCTTGATATTTTAAAAAAGAGGTTGGAGTGACAGATGGTTCTGGGGAAAGTATAAAAATTTGAGAACCTGAAGAAATCAAAGCGGGTTTGAAAATAGGGCCATCAATTTCTATAAAAATTGAACGCCAACCTGAATCTGTAAACTGAAGCAACAACGGAAAATTGCTTGCTAATTCTGGGGAGTCTAATCCACCAAATATAAATATTGCCTCCCCACTACTTCCCACTCCAAACCCATACCTGGATTCTGGTAAATCTGTAAACCCTTCCCAAGGGTGTTCCTTGCCGTTAGCGTCTCGGGAAGGGTAATAACTAACAGCATCTGCCAGTGCCCCGGCTGAGTTCCTGCCCCCCAGCACGATGATCTTGTCCGTCATTGCCACGGCACCATGATCGCGCCGAGCGAGGGCCACTGGTGTCCGCACACGCCATTCATCCGCCCCCGGGTCGTAAACGTACACATCATCCAGCGCTCGCTTCCCGTCCCAACCGCCAAACAGGTACATCTGCCCCTCAAAATCTGCCAGGGCATACGCGCTAATCGCTTTGGGCAACCGCGCCCCAACCGACCATGTATCACGGCGTGGGTCGTAAATCTCCAGGCTATCGGTGGGTCGTCCATCCCCCCCCAGCCCACCGGGAACATAAAGTTTCTCGCCAATCAACACCGCATGGACGTCCGTCACAGGAGTAGGCTTATCGCTAAGCTGTGCCCAGCTGTTCGTTTCGGGTGTATAGCGGAAAACGCTCCCACTGACGCTCTGGGGTCCTTCGCCGGCAATTGCGTAAATTTCACCATTATAGGCGACAGCCGCCATCCCGGCACGCGCCGCTGGCAACGGTGCCAATTCCTGCCAGCGCTGCGCCAGCTCTGCCAGCGCTTGCTCTTCCTCGGTTGGTAAGGCGGGCTTGAGCACATTGAAAACCAGGCTCACCATCAAAGCAGCCACCAAAACGATTAACGAAACCACAATCCAGGCACGTTGCCGCAATTGCTGGAGCCAACCAGCCTGCTCAGGCGGTTGCACCTCGGCGCTGCCAGGCACATCCACAAAACCATGCTCAATTCCATACAGGGTTGCCTCTGTACGCGACGCAACAGAAATCTTTCCGAAGATGTTGCTGAGATGCACTTTAACCGTGTTGGGGCTGATAAATAATTTTTGGGCAATTTCACGGTTGGTCAGGCCTTTGGCTACCAGTTGCAGGATCTCAATTTCTCGCCCGCTGAGGTTGTTCTGTTCAGTCATACACTCCAAATGGTTATTGTCTGGCGGATGAAGCGATACTGGAAGATCCCAGAATCGTGTTTATGCCTTTAGGGCAGCCAGGTCAGCCTTCACCATCATTTCAATCAACGCCTCAAAACCAACCTGCGGCACCCAGCCCAATTCTACGTTGGCTTGGCGTGGGTCTGCCAGCAGGGGGAAGCGTTCTGCCGGTCGGAAAAAGGCCGGATCTTCAACCACGTACTTGCGATAATCCAAACCGGCAATCTCAAAAGCAATTCGGCAGAAATCCCGTACCGTATGCAATTGACCGCTGCCAACCATGTAATCCTCAGGCTGCTCTTGCTGAAGCATCAGCCACATTGCGCGCACATAGTCGCCAGCAAAGCCCCAATCTCGCTGGGCGTCCAGGTTGCCTAAGCGCAACTGAGTTGCCAGCCCTTGCTTAATTTGTGCTACCCCGTAAGTAATCTTACGGGTAACAAAGTCCAGCCCGCGCCGAGGGCTTTCGTGATTATAAAGCACCCCAGAAACAGCAAATAAACCATGCCGTTGGCGATAATTCCGTACGATCAGATGACCGTAAACCTTGGCGACCCCATAAGGATTGCGCGGGTTAAAGCGGGTATAGATCGTCTGCGGGGATTCATTGGCCTCACCAAACATCTCGCTGGTTGACGCTTGATAAAAGCGCGCCTGGGGCGTCACCTGACGCAGGCAATCCAGCAAGCGGGCGACACCCAGGGCGGTCGATTCAGCGGTCAGCACAGCCTGATTCCAAGAGAGTTGCACGTTAGATTGGCCACCCAGGTTGTAAACCTCATCGGGACGATAGGTATCAAAGACCTCATATAACGATCCCTGATCCAGTAAATCGCCATGGGTTAGCTCAATCTGGCCCTGAATGTGCGCGATGCGGCTGTAATCAATCGTGCTCGTCCGGCGAACCATTCCCACCACACAGTAGCCCTTTTCTAGCAGGAATTCTGCCAGGTACGAGCCGTCTTGCCCGGTAATGCCAGTGATCAATGCAACCTTCAAAAAGCGTTCTCCTTGTCGTTTGAATTGTAACATAATTGCAATTTGTAATGGAAAACTTAGAAGTCGGTTGTTAGCATTTGAAACTTAGGGGTAAGTTCAGTCTAACCTGCTTTAAACTGCCTTTGCGTCCAGCCTTAGAAGGCAGTTGCAATTAAATTACATTTGAGAATACAAATTTGCTACCCCTATTTTCCTTTACAAAACACACTAATTTAGATAAAATTGATAATAACAGTATTTCTTACCTTTATAGGTGGATATCAATTCAGAAGAAGCGACATGGCATCTTTCTAGAAGAGTGACGTCATACCTGTCGCAGTTCTAATCAAAAGAAAGTGAGAATAGAGCCATGCAAGTTACCCGTCAGGCAGACTATGCCCTAAGAGCGATGCTTTACTTGGCACGCCTTGGGCCCAACCAGAGGGCTGCCACCAGCAAGATCGCAGAATCCCAAGAGATTCCTCTGTCTTTTTTGGCAAAGATCATTTCTCAGTTATCAATCGCGCGCCTGGTCAACACGTCTCGCGGTGCAAAAGGCGGTGTGACCCTGTCTCGTGCGCCCGAGGAAATCTCACTGTTGGATGTGGTAGAGGCAATAGATGGTCCAATCACGCTCAGTGAATGTTCCGGAGACCCTTCCATTTGTGCCTTTGGAAACACCTGCCCAATTCACGAAATTTGGTGCGACGCTCAGGCTGAAATCGTACACAAGCTCAGTCAAGCCACGTTTGACATATTGCTGGCGCGTGAAAAAGCCCTGTCTAAATAACCTTCCAGGAACAACCGGTTATTCAATCCCTTATGCCCAGGGCGTACCTGGTTGAAAATGACCGGTTGTGAACGGAGGTTAATTCATTTTTATTGAAACCGGATAGACAAACACTTTCTGCTCTGTATAGAGGCTCTATTTTACAAACGCTTCAAATTTGTTTCTTTAAACCTCATCATTGGTTAGAGTAAGTAACTTCAGGCGGCAACTGGGTCCGCACACCCAAACCTTGTCTTATAATTAAACAATCATGCCAACCAAGACTGTGCAACATCCCCTTCAGATCCACATTCAGGGCCTGATGAAACGCTATCATCGTCAACCTGTTTTAAATCAGCTGTCATTCACCATCGCAAGCGGTAATTTTTGTCTCCTGGTGGGTGATAACGGCGCCGGAAAAACTACACTTTTACGCATCCTCGCCGGCCTTGTACGGCCCAGTCAGGGGGAAATAACATGTTGCGGCTCATTGCCCGGGGTAGACACAGAAATTCGCCGACTGATCGGCTATGTTGGGCATAAACCCATGCTCTATCAAGACCTGACCGCCCTCGAAAACCTGTGTCATTATGCCGAACTCTATCAAATCCACAACACCAAGGTAAAGGTTTCTCAAGCCATCCAGTCCTTCGGATTAACTGCCCACCAGGACCAACCCGTACGGACTTTGTCACGCGGGATGCAGCAGCGGCTTTCGCTGGCCCGCGCTACCTTGCATAACCCCGTCATCCTCCTACTTGATGAACCCTATACCGGGCTTGATCAACAAGCTGCCAGGTTGCTCGACGAAACTTTGCAAAACTGGCATAGCCAGGATCGTATTATCTTGCTGGCAGCACATCGCCCGCAAAGGCTGCTGTCGATCGCCTCACATGTTGCCTGGCTGAAAGAGGGCTATATTTCAACCCACGTTCCAGTTGCCGAGTTATCGACAACGCCGAGCTTACGCCGCTACTTGCAGGAGGTGGCATGAAAGCCTTGCACAATTACTTGCACGTCCTCTGGCAGGTTGTTCGCAAGGATATCCAGGTTGAATGGCGCGGCCGTCAGGGCCTCCCGGTGATGCTGGTGTTCGCGCTGATGATCGTATTCCTGTTTAACTTCGCCTTGCAGCTCTCACCAGAATTACAGGCTGGGCTAACCTCAGGTTTGTTGTGGGTCTCGTTGGCCTTTGCATCCACATTAGGTTTGAATCGCAGCATCAGCCTGGAACGTGAATCCAGCGCCCTGGATGGACTGTTAATGGCGCCCGTCGCTCGTTCGGCAATCTTCTTTGGAAAAGCACTGGGGAATTTCGGCTTTACAACCCTGGTGGGGTTGCTGTTGCTGCCGCTGTTCAGCTTGTTTTACGGACAGAATCTGCTCAAGCCGTCCCTGGTACTGGTGATGCTGCTGGGCTTAGGCGCCTATACCAGCCTGGGAACGCTTCTATCGAGCCTCAGTATCCAATCCCGCACCCGGGATATCCTGCTGCCCGTGCTGCTTTATCCGCTGGCGCTGCCCATTCTGATCGCCGCGGTCGAAGCCAGTCGCGGGGTGCTATCTGGCCAGGCGCTGGGTGACCAGCGCAGCTGGCTCTACCTGCTTTTGGCAGGTTTGCTGCTCTTCAATGCTGCTGGTTTGCTGTTTTTTGAAACCATCCTGGAGGAATAACATGCCGAAAAAACCAGACCTTTTGATCATCCTGGATATTTTAGCGCTCATCCTGATTCTTACTGCGCTGGTTGTCATCTTCGTCTTTACGCCTATTGAAGCCATTATGGGATCGGTGCAAAAAGTGTTTTATTTTCATGTTTCATCAGCCTGGGCGGGGATGGTGTGTTTTATCCTCGGTGCGGTTGGTGGCACGGGTTATCTGCTAACCCGACGCATCCGCTGGGATTGGCTTTCATCTGCAGCCATTGAAGTCGGCCTGATCTTCTCTATCATCGCGATTCTAAGCGGAATGATCTGGGCACGCCCCATCTGGAACACCTGGTGGGTGTGGGACCCGCGGTTGACAACCACTGCCATTATGACCCTGATCTATGGTGCTTATTTCATCCTCAGAACCGGATTAAACACCTCAGAAGCCCGGGCACGTCTGGGGGCTGTGTATGCTATCCTGGCTGTCCTGACCGTGCCATTAACCTTCTTCTCCATCCGCCTGTTTCGCACCATCCACCCGGTGGTGATCGCCACTGGTAGCGAAACAGGTAGCGCCTTCAGCATGTCACCCCGTATGTTAACCGCCCTGTTGCTCAGCCTGTTAACCTTCACCATCTTGCTTACGGTCCTGGTCTGGCACCGGTACCGATTGGCCCAATTGCAGTCTGAAATCAACCCGGAGGCCGCATAAGATGTCTGTCAACAGCTTTACCGAAATGATCCTGGGGTTTTCCGTCATCCTTGTCATCCTGGTGGTGTACATCCTCACACTGATCATGCGTGCACGTGCGCTTAGGAAAAAACTGAGGCAAAAAAGCCGTGATTGACCCCCAAAGGGGGATGCTAACAATTATCCAATAAACTGTTAACGATCTTCTATGACTCCCTCAGTATGCTCATACTGTGCAATAAAAGGAAAAAGAATGAGGAGATCGTAACATGTCAAAAATCATAGGAATTGACCTGGGGACAACAAACAGTGTTGTATCTGTGGTTGAAGGCGGAACTGCAACCGTCATTTCTACTGCAGAAGGTTCACGGTTGCTCCCCTCGGTTGTTGCATTTAATAAACAAGGCGAACGCCTGGTTGGCATCCCCGCGAAACGTCAGGCCGTTGTAAACTCTGAAAATACAATTTCTTCGATCAAACGTTTTATGGGTCGTCGTTACGATGAAGTTGAATCGGAACGCGAAATGGTACCCTTCAAGGTTGTTGCCGGTCCCACGGGTGATGCGCGGGTTCAGATCCCGATTACTGATAAGACCTACACACCCCAGGAAATCTCCGCCATGATCTTGAATAAACTGAAGACAGACGCGGAAGCTTACCTGGGCGAGCCTGTGACCAGGGCAGTGATCACCGTTCCAGCGTATTTCAACGACAGCCAGCGCCAGGCTACCAAAGATGCCGGCAAGATCGCCGGGCTGGAAGTGATGCGGATCATCAACGAGCCGACTGCCTCAGCCCTGACCTACGGTCTAGATAAAAAGGAAAGTGAAATTATCCTTGTCTTCGACCTGGGCGGCGGCACCTTTGATGTGTCTCTGCTTGAGGTCGGTGAAGGCGTGATCGAAGTTAAAGCGACCAATGGCGACACACACCTTGGTGGCGACGACTGGGATGAGGTCGTTGTCAACTGGGCTGCAGATGAATTCAAAAAAGAGCAGAGTATCGACCTGCGGGAAGATCGTCAGGCCCTGCAACGCCTGCGTGAGGCTGCCGAAAAGGCAAAGATTGAATTAAGCACGGTAACAGAGACAGAAATCAACCTGCCCTATGTGACAGCCGATGCCAGCGGGCCTAAACACCTGCTTTTGAAATTAAACCGGGCAAAATTTGAACAGATGACCGCTCACCTGGTTGAACGAGCCAAGGGCCCATTTAATGCAGCGATCAAAGACGCCAACCTGAAAGTCAATCAGATTGACGAAGTGGTCCTCGTGGGTGGCGCCACCCGTATGCCGATGATCCAGGATTTGGTGCGCAGTTTGGCGGGTGGCAAGGAGCCTAATAAGGGCGTTAACCCCGACGAAGTCGTCTCAATGGGCGCGGCTATCCAGGGCGGTGTTCTGGCCGGCGATGTCAAAGACGTGCTCTTGCTGGATGTCACCCCACTCAGCCTGGGTGTAGAAACCCTGGGCAGCGTGATGACCACGTTAATTGAGCGCAATACGACCATCCCGGTTAAAAAAATGGAGGTGTTCTCCACGGCTGAGGATAGCCAGACCTCTGTTGATATTCACGTCCTGCAGGGCGAACGTTCATTGGCTGCTGATAATATGAGCCTGGGTCGCTTCCGTCTGGATGGCATTCCGCCAGCGCCGCGTGGTATTCCACAAATTGAGGTGACCTTTGATATCGATGCTAACGGCATCCTGGACGTAACTGCCAAGGATAAGGCCAGCGGAAAAGAACAGAAGATCACCATCACAGCGTCAACCAACCTTGACAAAGCGGATATCAATAAATTAGTTGAAGAGGCAGCCAAACACCGCACAGAGGATGAACAACGCAAAGCCCTGATCGAACTCCGCAAGCAGGGAGACCAGCTGGCCTACCAGGCTGAAAAACTGCTTAAGGATTTAGGCGAGAAGGTGTCACCTGAGCAACGCACCAGTGTTGAAAGCAAAGTGAGCGACCTGCGCGAAGCCCTCCTGGGCGAAGACAAAGCCCGCCTCCAGAGCTTGATCAACGCTTTACAGGCCGAGCTTCAGGCGATTGGAGAAGCAGCCCATCAGCAAACTACTGCTGGGCCCGAAGCCACCGGAGTACACTCACCGGAAGCCGAGGTTCACACAGGTGATGAAGATGTAGTGGAGGGTGAATTCAGAGAAGCTTAAATGCTTTTGAATGGCGGAAAGTAATTGGCGAATAGATAAAGCTGCCCAGCAGACTGGGCAGCTTTTTTTACACCTTGTTTGAAACGAGAAATTCGGACAGTACCAAGACCCGGTTAGGAATTACAGCCAACCGCGCAATTCCATCGCTTTAACCACTTTGTCGATGGCCACCATGTAAGCTGCATCGCGCATGTAGACGTTCTGCGAACAGGACATTTCATATACAGCGACAAAGGCCTGGGTCATCTTATCGTCCAGTTTTTCAAGCACTTCGGCTTTGGTCCAGTAGAAGTTCATATCGTTTTGAACGCCCTCAAAGTACGAGGTGGTCACACCGCCAGCATTACACAAAAAATCAGGGATGAGGAAAATCCCGCTGTCTTTAAGCACCACATCCGCTTCAGGCGTGGTGGGTCCATTAGCGCCCTCTGCTAGAATCTTAACCCCATCGTGAATCTTTTTAACCGAATCGGCATTGATCTGTCCTTCCAGGGCTGCGGGGATGAGGACATCCACTTTCTTGGTAATCCATGCATCGCCGTCTTCGATTTTATAACCTGCAGAGACCGCCTGGTCTTTGTTGATCGAACCATATTGATCGGTGATGCTCGTTAAAAAGTCGATATCAATACCATCATCCTTGCTGACAGTGTATGATGTGCGGTCATCCCGGTCCCAATAACTCACGCAAATTACTTTCCCGCCCAAAATTTTGATGAAACCCTCTGCGGCGTGCTGGGCCACATTCCCAAAGCCCTGAACGGCTGCCGTGGTTTTGGTTGAATCGATCTTGAGGTGTTTCATTGTTTCACGTACAGTGTAAATCACACCATAGCCTGTGGCCTCTCTTCGGCCGAGTGAACCACCCCCACCCACTGGCTTGCCTGTAATCACCCCAGGGGTGTACTGCCCGGTAATGATCGAATACTCGTCCATCATCCAACCCATCATTTGCGGGTTAGAGCCCACGTCTGGCGCAGGCACGTCCTGTCGGGGACCGATCTCACGCCACAAACTGCGCACAAAAGCCCGACACAGGCGCTCTTTTTCGCCATTGGACAATGTGGCTGGGTCAACGACAATACCGCCCTTGCCACCGCCCAGGGGAATATCCGCCACAGCACATTTCCAGGTCATCCACATGGCCAGGGCACGTACCGTATCTGCTGTCTCAGCAGGGTGAAAACGGATCCCGCCTTTGGCCGGGCCGCGTGCATCATTATGCTGCACACGATAGCCCTGGAATACACGGATATTGCCATCATCCATGCGGATCGGAATGCGCAGATGATATTCCCGTAATGGAAAGCGCAGCATCTCCCGAATCTGCTGGTTCAGGCTCAACAGATCAGCAACCTGATCAAATTGCTGTTGAGCCATGGTAAATGCATTGGTGTTTTCTGACATTGTTTCTCCTATTAATTGTTTTTTATAAAGCTTATTGGTTTCCCCATACAGGCGTTAAATTCAAAGCTGGGCTTATTAAAACAAAAAATACGCCGGTATCTCGGAAGAATACGCGCGCAAATTTTGGCTCAGTTGTCCCTGAGTTAAGAACATGCCTGCTCCGTAGGGATGAGATTCAAATTAACCATAACTGAGATTCACTATTCCGTCAATATCCACACTGTAAAATCTTCTGCCGGTTATGCACCTAACAAACGGTCAGTGGCGCTGTGCCTGCTGGTGTTGACTTGATATCAATTATTGTTTAATGCGCATTGCCCGCAGACTTTTCAAAAAGGGAACACAACACACGCAAAAACCGTCTACAAGATAAATGGAAACAAAAAATTTACACTGATACGTTTTTGGAGAATCGAAATGATTAAAAAACACAGTCTTATCATGATTAGTTTTCTAACCCTGGGCTTATTGGCTGCCTGTTCGCCTTCAGCCGCACGCATTAGCCCCGAGCAGGTGCGATCGCTTTCAGTTAATGGCGTTGGTCGGGCAACTATTGTCCCCGATATGGCAACGGTCAACGTTGGCGTGCACACCGAAGCGGAGAATATCTCAGAAGCTCTGGAGGCCAACACCGCTCAAGCCAATACGATTTCTCGAGTATTACAAGAACTGGGGGTTGAAGAAAAGGATATCCAAACATCGAACTTCAATGTTTACCCCAATGATCGCTGGAACCCTATGACCGGAGAGGTAGAAGGTCGCTATTATGTCGTCGAAAACACCGTCAACGTGACCGTGCGCAACCTTTCAAGCCTGGGCGAAGTGCTCAACACGGTGATTAAGGCCGGCGCAAATTCGATTTATGGGATTTCCTTTAATGTCATTGATCGCTCAGCAGCTGTTGCCGAAGCACGCAATTTGGCAATTGCCGACGCAAAAGCCAAGGCTGAAGCTGTTGCGGCATCCGCTGACGTGAAATTAGGAGAGATCATCAGCATCAGTGTTTATGAGGGTGGCGCACCCGTTGGTTACTACGATGGCATAGGTGGGGTGGTGGCAGAGGAAAAGGAGGTGCCCATTGCCGCCGGCACCTTAACCATCACCATGGAATGTAACGTAAGTTACGCCACCCAATAATTGCCCGCAACCATCTTAAATACGCAGAGGCTTGCCATTAAGGTAAGCCTCTTTTTAATTCTTTGGGCTTATTTCACCCTGGTAGGTCCGGTGTTTAAATTGGACTATCTCCATTCAGGTAGTCATTCGACGTTCTTCTTTCACTCTGTCAACAACTTCTTGTAGGGTTTCTACACATTGAGTTCCCTGCCTTTTTAGCATTATTTTCGAATGATTTTTCCTCGTTCCTCCTTGATTAAATAGTAGTATAATTCGATGAAATTTATCCTAATTACGATAGGTGAGATCAAATGATCCACATACAATCAGGAGCGTGAACCTATGAAAACAGTCATTGTCGGTGGTGTTGCCGGTGGCGCCAGTACAGCAGCGCGATTGCGTCGGATAGATGAACATGCTGAAATTATTATGCTGGAGCGGGGGCCCTACGTGTCCTTTGCTAATTGTGGTTTACCCTATCACATTGGTGAGGTCATTCAAGAGCGGGAAAGATTACTGGTGGTAACACCGCAAGATCTGAAAGCCTTGCTGAATATCGAAGTGCGTGTTAATAACGAAGTTGTCAGCATCAATCGGGCAGAAAAAACTGTCACCGTGCACGATTTTGAAACCAATCGTACCTACAATGAGCCATACGATAAATTAGTGCTTGCCCCGGGCGCTTCGCCGATCATTCCGCCTTTGCCAGGGGTAGATCTGCCGGGGGTGTTCACCTTGCACAACATGGCCGAGATGGATGCCATCAAAGCCTTTGTCGATCAGAAAAAGCCTGCGCGGGCTGTGGTCGTTGGCGGTGGGTTTATCGGTCTGGAAATCGCTGAAAACTTACATCATCGCGGGATTCAGATAACGTTGATTGAATTGCTCAATCAGGTTATGGCGCCTATTGATTACGAAATGGCGGCCCTGGTCCATCAGCACCTGACCTTCAAACGTATTCGCCTGGCGCTTGGTGACGGCCTGAAAGCTATTCATCCGGTTGAAAATGGCTGGATGAAAGTTGAACTTTCCAGCGGACGCAGTGTAGATGCCGAGATGTTGATCCTTTCCATCGGCGTCCGCCCCGAGAACCGGCTGGCAGCTGATACCGGGCTCGAGCTGGGCTTGCGCGGCAGCGTTGTTACTAACCAACACATGCAAACCTCTGACCCCGATATTTACGCCGTGGGCGACGTGGCTGAAGTAAGCCAGCGCATCAGTGGTGAGCGCATCAACCTGGCCCTGGCCGGGCCTGCCAGCCGTCAGGCACGTGTGACAGCGGACCATATCGGTGGACGTCAATCTGTCTTTAAGGGTGCGATCGGCACTTCGGTGGTCAAGGTGTTCGACCTGACGGTCGCTTCGGTTGGTTTGAACGCGAAGGCCCTCGATGCAGCCGGTATGCCCTATGCCAATGCGATCATCCACGTTTCCAATCACGCTGGTTATTACCCCGGGGCATCGCCGATGACCCTCAAGCTGCTTTATAAAGCAGACGGACAGATTCTCGGTGCCCAGGCAATCGGGCTGGAGGGTGTGGATAAACGAATCGATGTCATTGCCACAGCCATTCACGGCGGGTTGACAGTTTACGATCTGGAAAATCTGGAGCTGGCCTATGCTCCGCCCTATAGTTCTGCCCGAGATCCGATCAACATCATTGGCTTTAGTTCGGCTAATGCTCTGCGTGGCGACATCAAAACCATGTCCTGGGACCAGGTGGACAAGTTGGACCGGGGCAAAACCACCATCCTGGATGTGCGCCTACCCGAGGAGTTGACGTTAGGGATGATTGACGGCGCAGTACATGTCCCCTTGCAGCAATTGCGCAGTAAAGTCAATGAAATCCCCAAGGACCGCACTGTGCTGGTTTATTGTCAGACCGGGCAGCGCTCTTATTTTGCGGCACGTGTACTCAGCCAGCTGGGCTTTGATGTGTATAACCTGAACGGTGGTTATAAAACCTATTCGCATGCCGTGGGGCGCCAATCGAACTTTGACGTTTATGAACACGTCACCATTGACAGCAAGGAAGAACTGCGGGAGATTCCCCCTGCACCGGCTGGAACAGGGCAGACATTCATCGTGGATGCCTGTGGATTGCAATGCCCGGGGCCGATTCTTAAATTGTATAATAAGATCAAAGAGGTGGAAGATGGCGATATCGTCACCGTCCAGGCCACAGACTTTGGCTTCACCAGCGATGTGGAAGCTTGGGCTAACGCTACGGGCAACCGCTTGCTTTCAGTTGATACCGAAGATGGAAAAATTGTCGCTAAGATTCAGAAAGGCTCTGCCCGCAAATCAGAATCCACCCCAGCACTGGGGATGAACAAGACTATGGTTGTTTTTTCTGGCGACCTCGACAAAGCCATTGCCGCCTGTATCATCGCCAATGGTGTGATAGCCTCCGGTCACCAGGCTTCGATGTTCTTTACCTTCTGGGGGTTGAACTTGTTGCGCCGAAATGAACATGTAAAGGTGAAAAAGACCCCCATTGAGCGCATATTTGGCTGGATGATGCCGCGTGGTACCCAGAAAGCCCGCCTTTCCCAAATGCATATGGCCGGTATGGGCACCGCCATGATCAAGGGCATCATGAAAAAGAAGAATGTGTATTCTCTGCCTGAGATGCTGCAAACCGCCATCGATAACGGTGTGCGCATCCAGGCCTGCCAAATGTCGATGGACCTGATGGGTATCAAACGTCAAGAGTTGATTGAAGGCATTGAGGTGGTCGGCGTGGCCACTATGCTGGCGGCATCGGATAGCTCAAATGCGGTGATCTTTATTTGATAGCGTGGCGATTGGGTACTGGGCGATTTGAAATTAGATAAATTGCAGGTTGCGCGAAGTAACGTCAGTGACCCGCGTGACAGGTCTCTGCTGTTCTTTTTCCCAGCGAAACAATAATTATCCTATGGCTTGTTTTTATTTTGACCGGAGGCAGGCTTTTAGCGGATAATCAGTGGGAGGTAACAGCGGTTGTGCATGGTTACACCCGACCCACGCACCAGCCAGTTGCCAGGGTGTCCAAATTCATCAATGAGATCCCATATTCTATCCTGTGGTAGCAGCAGATCTTCGGGTGGTGATTCACCCCGGAGACCCATCCACGAGCGCTCTTGAGAAGTTGTGGTGTCAAGGGCTGCAGGCTTGTAATCGTCTCCGCGGGTTTCTAAGAAAATCACGCCAATTAAGATGTCCCCCGGGCCCCCCAGGAACACCCCCACGGGCAGCGCAAAGCTGTTCCAGTTGTCTACAGCCTGGACTGAAGTCGGGTACTTGCCGAGAAGTTTTGCGCCCATTGCAGGGTCGGTGTCATTTGTGGTATTTTCGTAAACGACCAGGATGATCTTGTCACCGATTTCGACAAGATCTGTGCTATCAAAATAGACTTGGATTTCAGTTAACAGCAATGGAAAGACTTCTGGTTCAGGGGTGAAGCGATTCAAGATGATAAACTCAGATGGCGGTGAGGGTCCAATATTATCTTCGCCTGAACCATCATCAAGAATCAATTCCTCTGTCGCGTTAGATAAAGCAGTGTCTGACTGGGTCGTATTCGTGAGACTATATATTTCCGTCTCTGAAACAATGGTAAAGGATGGGCTTTCAATGGTCGCACCTTGGATTTCACATCCAGTCGTCAAATTGCTGGCAAGCCTCGGGGCATTTCTTGTCCATATGCTCTGCCATAGTTCATAACCAGTCGGAATAGTAAGGGGTTGTGTTGCTCCCAATGACAGGTAGAGGCTTGGGCCCGGGCAGCTTTCTCCCGGATGCCGGATAGTTTTTGAGGCTAAAAAGGCTTGCGTCTGCGCAATAGCTGGGGTTGCCATGCAACCGAACAATATGGCGAGGGTGAAACCCTGGATGAGCGTCTTTTTCATTAATCCTCCGTATTCTCTGCTACTTGTTGATTTCAAAGCAAATTAACCGGAAATCTAAAAACAAGGTTTTCAAAAGGTTGTTATTCTGGCGGGTCACTTTTCTAATTAACATCGAGATCATTTACCGGAATAGAAGGGGGAAATAAAATTTATTTTCAATCATTTGTAGATCCCAGAAATAAGCTTGCCCGGCACCGGGTTTACCGTGGTAATCAGCCAGCATGATTCCCTGGACATTGCTGGCATGGTAAGAAAACCAGTCAGAGATGTTAAATGTGAGCGTAAAGTCTTCCTTGTACGGGTTGGTTTTGGTCAGGTTCCAATCGAGCGGCAGCTTTAAAATATCGGAACTGGCTGTGCCGGCGTAATCCTCGCGCCCGTACCAGTCATAGCTAAACACTTGATATGTAAACTGGTCAACAACATATTGCCACTCTGCGGGCAGGAACCATTCCTGATAGCCTGAGTTGAAATCCGTGTTAATAGAATACGGGCTGCCAAGACGTAAACGATTATCGGCAAAGTCCCTCTGAAGTACGATCCACAAATTGTCTGGATAACCCATCTGCCTGGTATCGTAGTTAAAATTCTCCACATTTCCAAAAGGTGAATCAATGTACAGCTTTACTTCGCTAAATAATGGAAGGTTGGTGTGCACGTTGCCCCACATGGCAAAAACGGGAACAAAAATGTGGTCATAATCGCTATCATGCCAGCCATAATCCATGCCTACGTAGCGCAAATCGGCCGCAGGAAAAACGTGCAGGTTCTGTGGCGACACCAATGACACCGGAAAAGCGCATAACCCGGAAGGTGAGGGCCCTTTTTGTTCAAGGTGGATATAGCCACCAGGGTCGTTGGCGTTAAGCTCAGTGAGCGCATTAAGTGTTGTTAACTCCGTATATGGGCGCGGAACAAAATAGAACGGCACCCTGAGGGTTTCTACATCTGTCGAAAAGGTGATGAAGCCATAGTACTCTTCCATGGCACCAAAATCGATTGGCAGGTCTTCACCGTTTAACGCCAGGGTAATGTCGATATTGGCCGTACTATTAGCAGGCACAGTAACCATTTCATTGCCCGGCATCAGGAATGCGCCAGCACTGTCAGATGTAAACTCTATGTCAATGGTGTATGTAAGTGAGGCGTCGCTAAAATTTTCTAATATGATCGACCGGGTATCGCTGAAAGTGTCAAAAACTTCAACCACACCCCAACTTAGGCTGACCAGTTTCGAGTCGGCATAGGCAATCGACCTTGTTGTCACAGCCCGGTACGCGTCCACCCGGCCGGCGCCCTGAAGGGGGAGCACACCATGGGCTGGGCCTACCAGGTCAACCGCGGTGTTCATGATGGCAGCTTTAATGTGCACAGGCGACCATTCAGGGTGCGCTTCGGCCAGCAGGGCGGCCACACCTGCGATATGCGGAGTGGCCATGGAGGTGCCGCTTTTATAGGTGCTTTTATCTCCACTGCCCATAAGGGCAGCAGAAATTGCACTGCCAGGCGCCGCAACCTCAGGCTTGAGTTTGGAATCAAAGCCACGCGGCCCACGTGAAGAAAAGCTGGCGACTCCACCCGGGTTCGGCTGGGTCGTGGAAGCTGCTACCGAAATAGCAGAATCTGCAGTTGAGGGTGAACTGACAATATATGTACTGTTGCCAGAATTCCCTGCAGCCGCGACCACCACCACACCGATTGAGGTTGCGTTTTCTATGGCAATAAACTTGGGATCGTTGGTATCAGCGGGCCCCCAGCTCGACCCAAGGGACAGATTGATCACATCCACCGGATGATCCAAATTGCCCTGCCCTAACGGGTCCATGGCCCACTCGATGGCATGCAAAACCAGGTTGGTGGAACCCACCTTCCCAAAGACCTTGAGGGCATACAGTTTGGCACCTGGCGCCACACCCGCGCCAAAGTCGGTACCCAAGCCAGCAGCAATTGAAGCAACATGTGTACCATGGCCATTTTCATCCAGCGGATCCGGGTCTGGGTCGGGAATAGGGCTGCCCCAGTTTCCTCCGGCATCATAATTTGACCCAGCAAAGTCATATCCACCAATTACTTTAGAAGTTGGGAAGGTGCCATATTCAACGATCTTTGGATCATTTGCCGAATAATCAGCCGAATAATCAGCCGAATCTC
The DNA here is from genome assembly GCA_012522475.1 of Chloroflexota bacterium. Classification (GTDB taxonomy): domain Bacteria; phylum Chloroflexota; class Anaerolineae; order Anaerolineales; family Anaerolineaceae; genus Brevifilum. Next base: position 24,540 of record JAAYKH010000022.1, read on the forward strand.
CCGAGTCAACAAACGTGGCGTGGGTGTAGTCGATGCCGGTGTCGATGATCGCGATGGTGATTCCTTCGCCGGTATGGCCGCCGCTATAGGACCAAACATCGTTGGCCCTGATTAATGACACACTTTCCATTAAATTAACCTCGTCTTCTGGAGCACGGGTTACGGATTTGACGCTTGGGATGGAACGGATTTCATCAACTGCGCTGGCGGGAACATGCAGCATGAAACCGTTCAGGGTTTTTGTGAATGAATCGCCGATTTGGGTTACCTCGGCGCCACGGATATTGAGGATTTGGTCCAGCACTGCAGCCTGATCGCTTTTCAGCTGAGCGATATAATCGCTTTGCTCCTGTGTGTTGCTGCGCACCAGCCCTTCCTGGTTGACGAATTCAATTAAGGACGGTTTCTCCAGTTGTACCAGGATGGCAACCGGGATGTGCGCATACGCCATTAATGTATGCGGGATCGGACCCTGGTTGCGAATCAGGAATTCTTCAATCGTCATACCTCCTTCAAACGCATCTAAAAGCTCTTGAGGAAGTAGCACGGGCTCAAAACATTGGGGGGTTTCTAAAGCGGGCTGGTCTGGCAGCTGAGGTTGATTGGTCTTCACCTGAGCGATAACTGGTGTGATGATGAAAATCAACGAAATCCACAGCGAAAATATTATAAGTGGTATTTTTTTCATCAGACCTCAAGAGTTTTGGCCAATCAAATGATCATCTTTTCTGGATGATTTGTATTCTCACTTTGGCTCAGCCGCTCAGGCATCCTTTAGCAAAGGATGCCCTTCCTTTTACAAATACTGCTCAGCAAGTTAAGTTGAAAATAATGCCGCAGAATGATGGCATTGACTCGAAAAATAACAACGCTGTTTCGGGGGCATTAACCCCTGAAACCAATCTTTTAACGGTCATTGTTAATCTCCAGGATGCACCTTTTTATCCTTGAAGATAAATAGGCCTCTATTTAAGGCAAGAAATAATTGCTATTTACTGCTCTTGTTCAGGATCGTTGCGATTATTATAGCGTGTTAATTGGGTTTTTAAAAAGTGTTAAGGTTCCAATCCAAGCAGTTCTGCTGCAATTCTGGTTGCGTCATTGACAAAGTGCGGACAAAGCGTATGAAATAAATCTTGGTCGCGCGCTTGCTGGAGGGCTTCGGGGTCGCCAATATCAACCCCCAGCAAACCAGGACAGGTTAACGATCCGTGTTGCGCAGAGAACCGATTGATGAATTGGCGTACCAGGTCGTAACAGGCTGTTTCTTTTTCTTTATCATATTCAGAAACACCTTCAGCCAGACCAAGCGCCATGATGGCCCCGCTGACCGCCCCACAGAGGTGTCCATTGCGCCCCATACCACCCCCAAAAGGCGTAGCGATTTTGATTGCCGCCTTTAAATCTAGGCCGAGATGTTCGGCAAAGGCACCAAATGTAGATTGAGCGCAGTTGAAGCGCGCTTTGAATAACGAATTTGCTTGATCTTCAAATTTCAAATTTAGGTCCATCCTTCCAGTCATAACATTAATATTGGATCGTTTATACCATTAAGGGTTGAGTTGGGCATCCACCAGTAACTGTTCAACGGCATACCGGGTGGGCAGAGAAGGTTGCGCACCAATTTTTGTGGTTGCCAGTGCACCTGCTGCAGTACCATAGCGTACGGCCTCGGGAAGGGGTTTCCCTTCAGCCAGCATTACAGCCAGCGCGCCGTTGAAGGCATCGCCTGCTGCCGTTGTATCAACCGGGGCGACTTTAAAACTCGGCAAGAGCAGATCGGCGGTTTCACTCACCAGGCGTGCGCCCTGGGCGCCCAGAGTAACCACCACACTTTTTACACCGCGCGATCGCAATGTTTTAATACCTTGCTCGAGGTCATTTTCACCAGAAAGAAGTGCCAACTCACTCTCATTTGGCGTGAGCACAGTCACCTTTGCTAACAGGGATTCGGGTAAAGGTTGTGCGGGGGCAGGGTTCAACACAACAGGGACTTTGTAAGCATGTGCCAGTTCAATCGCCAGGGTTACGGTCAGAAGGGGACATTCAAGCTGAACCAGCAGGAGGTCTGCCTTTTGGATTAATTTTCGATGTTTAAGAATGGTATCCTTTGATAGCAGCGTGTTTGCGCCGGGTGCCACCACAATCGAGTTTTCACCGTTATCTGCTACGGTAATCATGGCAATACCGCTTTTTGAACCCGGGTCTTTAACCACATGGTTGGTGTTAACCCTGTTATCCGCCAAGCCCTGGACGAGTTCATATCCGAAATCATCATGTCCAACACGTCCAACCAGCGTTACCTCGCCGCCCAGCCGTGCCGCGGCGACAGCCTGATTGGCTCCCTTACCGCCCGGGAAAGTCTGAAAATCGCCGCCCAGAATCGTTTCACCGGGAGCCGGCGGTCGGGGGACCCGTACGACAAGGTCCATATTGATGCTGCCTACCACAAGAATTTTAGCCATCCTATGTGCCTTTTTCAAAATAATAAGAACAATCATAACTGAAATTTATTAATTTTGTAAGATTTAATCTCATGCGTTACTGTCGCAAGTGGATCAGATATTGAGTCCTTGCAAAGTTGGGTCTGCTTCAATTTGCTTTAAGAATTGAATGACGAGTAAAGCCCTTTAGAATTTTAGAAATCGGACATAACCATTTGGGTATCGTTGGGTGGCGTCAATACTGGCGATAATGCCAGCATTTTTATTGACAATGCTTTCAATTGTCGATAACCAGTAGGTTGAAAAGTAAATACGGGACGGAGAAAAGAATGTCCTGATCCGCAATGATTGGGTACACTAATAAAGATAAATATTTGATGAAAGGGCTTTATTAATATGAAAAAGATTCTCTGGATTGTACTGGGGGCGTACCTGATCCTTTCGGGATTAATTGTGTTGATACCCAGCCTGGGAGAGTTGAGTTTGGCAATTCCGATTCTTGCGCTTGCAGCAGGTATTCTGATTTTCATTCGTATGCCTTCCAAACCAAGCCGAATTGGATGGATTCTGGCAGCTGCTTTCCTGTTAATTGACGGATTAACGGGTCTCACTGGGTTAACCTTTAAGGGCATCGAAGTTGTTGTCCCAGCATTGGCGTTGGTCGCGAGCCTGTTGCTATTGGCCCGCCAGTCAAAAATTAAAAGCAAACTTGCTTACGTGTTGTTTTTTAGCTGGTTAGCCATGATCGGGTTAATGCGTTTGGCTAACCTAACCGGATTGGAAATTGCACAGTCAATCTACACGCTGTTTGTGGGCGCCCTGCTGGTTTTGGAGGCCTAAGGCGTTTCCTTGGCAATATTTATCATCGCCTGACCCTGATGATGCCGGCTGAACCACGGTGCTCTTTTTATTTGATCGTTTTGCCTGGGTACAATAGAGCGCTGATTCTATAGGAATTATTCGGTCTGGAGATTATCCCTCGTCAGTTAACCAATCGAGAGGCTTCTTCAGGCTAAATTGTTAATCCAATGGCAACGCTATAAGTGGGTTGACGTCGAAGCGCTTGCCGATCCTGCGCGGGTTTTTAGTAATTTGTCATACAGGTCACCGTCGGGCGTCATGTGACCCGCATAATGGTCAATTTCTGCTTACCAATCCCTGATTGGTCACTCCCCCTTTGCAAAACTGCTTATAATTGAGAGATAGACCAATTCAACTCACTAAACTTGGGGAGGAGCTATGCAACCTAATCCTGTATTGAAAAAGCTCGGATTTGCACCTGATGACCGGGTGGTGATCATCCACACCGATGATATTGGCATGTGCCAGGCAACAGTCGACGCCTTTGCTGACTTAGCAGATTTTGGCCTGATTTCCAGTGGGGCAGTGATGGTGCCCTGCCCGTGGTTTTTAAAGGCGGCAGAATTTTCCCGCAATAACCCTGAGGTTGACCTGGGCGTGCACCTGACCCTGACCTGCGAATATGATTACTATCGTTGGGGGCCGATCAGCACTCGCAACCCCGCCTCTGGTTTACTGGATGAGCAGGGCTGTATGCACAAAACATCCGAGGCTGTGTGGGCCGATGCTGATCCTGATACCGCGCTTGGCGAGCTGGATGCACAAATCCGCCGCGCTCTGGCCGAGGGAATGAACTTGACCCATATTGACACCCACATGGGCACGGTGGCTCATCCGCAGCTGGTTCCTGGCTATATACAGCTGGCCAGAACGTACGGCTTGCCGCCGATGATCCCGCGCCTGACGCCCGAGGAATTAATGGCCCAGAGCCACGCTGACCTCGATACAGCCATGTTGATGGTTGGGATGATTATGGCC
>JAAYKH010000023.1 GCA_012522475.1 Chloroflexota bacterium
CTCCATGATACTGTTTATAAACCCGTCCTGAGATTCGTGCGGAATGCCAGCAGCGCCCAGCAGGGCCAACCCGGATGCGGAATCACCATCGATGCTGGCACAGGTGGTGGTAATGGTTTCTAAATCAGCTTGAATCACCAGCCCAATTGCTTTGTTAAATACCTGTTCCACGGGGTCAATTTGATAATGGCCGCCGATAAGGGCGAGAATGGCCGCTGTTGTAGCCATTAAATTGTCATCCGAAAAATCCTCAGAAAATCTGAAAGCGCCAGATGCGTTCTGATAAGTCAACAGGTCTTGAATAGGGGAACGATGTGTATCTGTTTGCCAATCGTCGAGGTTTAACGCCAGAGCGTTTAGTGCCATGATCACAAATGCACTGGTGCTTGAATCACCCCAACCACCGTTTTCTTGTTGTAGAGACCGAAAATAGGCTAATCCGTTCTGGATCGCATCATCATTACTTTTCAACCCTGCCGCAGATAAGGCTTGCAAAGCTAGGGAAGTGTTGTCGGGCCACGTACCGAACCCAGCTGAATATTCCCATCCGCCATCATCTTGCTGCAGGTTCAGTAAGGTCTGGATGGCCTCTTGTGGGATTTCAGCGTTGGCAGCCTTGAGAGCTAAAATACTCAGTGCCTGGTGCCAGGTGTTATCCGGGTCGCCAAAAGCCTTGTATTCAGGGGCGTAGGTTTTATTCAGGGCTTCCACAAGATCGACCCCATTGATTGTCTCAGGATTGCGGCCTGCAGCAGCCAGCGCCAGCACGGTTTTACCGATTGCATCCGGACCGCTTCCAAGATACTCATCAAGGTGATCAACAAGAAACGAAAATGGAGACAGCCCATTTTGAGCGATGCTTTCAGGGTCCCATCCTCCAGCACTGGCAGCTAAGATCACATCGATCGTTTGTCCGGGACTGCCCCAGCCGCCATCTTCGCCCTGAATTGAAAAAATAGATTCGTATGCTCGCCCAATTCGACGCAACAGGCTGAGATTATAAAATGGTTGACCCGAGAGCCCTAACAGGGCGTCGGCCGTTCCATAGGCATTGATGTAGTCACCGCCAAAGGCGCCATTTTCCTGCTGAATTTCTAATAATGCAGTTTGGGGCGTTCCATCGCCACCAGTCCACGCGGTGTCATCCGGGTTTATGCCTGCCGCATAAAGGCTTTGTAAGATCATACCGGTGAGATTAGCGCTGGTTGTGGAATCCCATTCCGATTGCCACCCGCCATCAGAGCGCTGATTCTCTTTGAAAAAGTCCAATGCCAGCTGAATCTCAGGGTCGTTGGCAAGCTTTTCGCCGGTTGATAACAACGCCATGATCGCCAGCGGGGTTATATCCAGAGTGCTGCCAAAACCGTCATCCCAACTGCCGTCAGCCTGTTGAGCCTGGGCCAACCAGGTGAGAGAATCTTGAGGAACAGCTGCGTATGCAGATGCCAACCCGAGAATCGCCCAGACTTGATCGGTCACATTATCCTGTGTTGCGTTTCCAAAAACTCCTGTGTTTGGATCATAATAACGCTTAATCAGGTGAGGTAAATTGAGTGCTTCAGAGCCAAAGGCATACGGGTCCTGGTCAGCAGCAGCTACAGCAGCTAATAACTGGCCAGCTCGGGCAAGGTTGAGTTGGGGCCCCTCAGAATCAATTTGAAAAATCCAGTCGTGGCTTTGCTCCGCAAGAAAGTCGATCGGGCTCAACCCAAGCGGACTGGTCAGCAACGTCTGGGGGAGTCCAGCTGCTGATAGCGCTAACAGCACCCGGATGGAAACTGCCACACTGGAGGTATCGTCGGTCCAACGGATACCACCATCATCATTCTGTTGCGTCTTAAAGTAGTCAATTGCATGCAGAATGACAGCGTCATCTCTGGAAGCAGAGCGGGCGGGGAGCGCATTGACATTGCTCACCAGTGGTGAAAGAACAAGCGTCAATACAGCCATTAAAATAAATGAACTAAGAACTTTTTTACACCGGGTTTTCATACTTATGCTCCTTATTAAAAACGACCTTGTTTGTGAAAAGGTCGTTAACAACAAACCGCCCTGAAGGGCGGCATGCTGAGGCCGGCAGATGAAGTTCTGTTGCCGGTACCCAACTTGCCTTTCCACGAAGTGTTTTGGGTCACAAAGGGCTGGGTATCGGGCTTCACTAAGAGTGTTACCGTTGCGGGACAGCACTGGACTTTCACCAGCTTCCCCGTTTAGGCACCGCGCATCCGGGCGTAAGGTGCACCCATTGTGGGATTTATTTATGCTTTCATTCTAATGTGTTTTTTGCCAGGTGTCAATCTTTTTTGGGGCTCGAGCTTATCCATCGAAATGTGTCGCTTTAAGTTCGTAAGCCGCTTTCAATCAACACGGTTTTGAGATGATTGATGTCGTTAACTGCCATAAAATGCAAACCATGAACGCCTGGTAAACAGCGTAATTTCTCGATTAATTCCAGGCTGATTTTTAAGAATTCCGTTTCCAGGTTATTCGCTTTGGCCAGGCGTTGCATTATTGCATCTGGGATGACAATACCGGGGAGCTGGCGCAGGTATTTGGCTGCTGCCATGGTTTTGATGGGAGCAATACCAGCTAAAAGATAGACCCGGTCCAGAAGGCCTCTTTTTGAAAGTTCTTCCAGGTAAGCTTCAAAACGTTTAACATCGAAGATCAGGTTGGTTTGCATGAATTGCGCCCCAGCGTTCACTTTTTTCTCTGCTCGAAGCGCTTGATAGCGCGACTCGGAGGCGAAAGGTGCTGCGGCTGTGCCGATGAAATAATTAGGCGGTGGGTTCGCCATCCGCCCATCGAGGAACACCCCTTCATCGCGCAGCTTACGGGCAATCCACACGGCCTGGATGCTATCAAAATCCCAGGCATCCATGTGGCTGAAAGGCGGGCAGCCCTTATTGGGATGGTCGCCAGTGATCAGCAGCAGGTTGCGAATTCCGGCAGCGGAAGCGCCGATCAGGTCCGCCTGCAAGCTAAGTCGGGTACGGTCACGGGCAGTCATCTGTAACACTGGTTCGATGCCCAGGGCTAAAACCCGCTGTGAACAGGTAAATGCGGAAAGGCGCGGGATGGCAGAGGCATTATCCGTGATGTTAACGGCATCGACCAGGTTTTTCAGTTGGTCTAAGCGTGCGTCCAGGGCGGAAAACTCGCCCGCGGCAGGGGGCACGATTTCGCAGCTTAGAACGAATGCCCCCTCTGAAAGTCGTTTTTCTAACCCTGAAACGGGCTCGTGAGAGCGGGGTGGGTGGAGCTGATCATCGCCATGCCACCAGTCTGGCTGACGGATGTCTTTGAAGAACTGTTCCCATTTGATTTCCCTCTCCCTGGTTGAGGAGCGAAGAATGGTTGAAAATGTTCTTCGTTTGCCGTAAGCGTCAATTTTCTCGTATACATCCCTCAGAGCGCTGGTGCCGGCCTTGTCCCAATCGAGCGGGGGGAATACTTCGAGTAACTTTTCCAGGCGGCCCATTTTTTCGGCTCGTTCATAGATGGCGTACCAGATGCAGGGTCGGGTTTCATCCACACAGCAATGCTCGGGCGTCGAACCGCCACAGGGGCCGTTGCGTAAGCCCTTGGGGCAGGCCATCGGGCAGATAAAGGCGGTCTCTTGTAAAAGACAGTTGCCGCACATGCGGCAACCCCATAACAGACCTTTGAAGGTTCTTTCAAATGCTTCTTCGATCTTTTCAGAAGAATTGCGCTTTTTAAATGGGAAAAAGGGCGGTTGCCAGCGGCGAGAAGGCGTAAAAATGGGCATGATGATAAAAATATTACCATAGTTTTGAACAATTCTTATCACGCAAGACGCACAACACCAACCGGTGAGCTTTTAAAGTGTTTTTCTGATAACCTTACCCTTATAAAAAAGATGCCTTAGGGTTGCTAAGGCATCCTTTTCAATTTGTGGCTTCAGAGATAAAGTCAGAGGTGTTTGACGAAAGAGCCACAAAACTTTATCGGGAAGTGGTGAACTTTATCAATTTACCCTTTTTGTCGAAGGTCATGCGGGCATAATGCTGGTGAGCGACAGGTTGGTTTTCCTCAACCAGTTTTTTCAGCGTCACCACATACCGGTCAGGTGCATCAGCGTGATTGTTCGTTGTACCTGAACCTGACTTTTCTCCGGCAGTATCCAGCGATTTTTTATAATTCATCTGGGCGTTTTCCAATCCGGGCAGATACTTTTCAACAACTTTTTTAACTTGTTTCTTGACCTGCTTGGGCAGGTCGCTTTCGTCGCTGGAAGAGAACATGTCATAGTCGCTGATTGTCTTGAGCTTTGGGTAGGATTTATATCTGAACTGTGGTTTTGGCATGGTCTGCAATCCATCGTGGAATGCCAGCGGATCGCCATAAAGGACAAACGAAAGCAACGTCTTTTGATCTTCGCCGTCCAGAAAGCCCTGTGCTTTGATCATTTCCTCAGCTAAGCGCAATTTGGCCTGCATTAATGCGTAGCCTGCAGGCATGCCTTCCAATACATTCTGCCAAAAAGCGTTGGCTAAATAATCTGCAGCAATCAGGGGGGGCGTAATAGACCCATAGGCGACGCAGGTTGAGCCGACAAAACTCTGGGTGCCCGTATCCAATAATTTCAGTGAAAGTGCCTCATCGCATTGTTTTTCCAGAATGTTTGCACCGTAGCAAGCCTCAGTGAACACCAATTTAGGCGCCGGGTTTTTATCGTCAAACATGGTGGGGGTTAAAGCAATCGGGTAATCCGGGCCGTTGTTTGCTGACGTAAAATCCTTTTGTCCGTACCAGTTGGGGCCATCCTTGACACCATGCAGATTGAAGTACCCTAATTTCAATGCCTGGGCAGCAGCATCCACTGGACGTTGTTGGCGTGCAAGGGAGGCGATAATTGCAGATTCTTCGCATCACCGACGGGTTTAAACACTTCAACTGATGCACGCTGCCAAATTTCTGCCGAATAGCCAAAGTGAGATTTTTTCTGATTGAGATTGTTCCCCAGGTTATTGAAAACCTGGATGAACCAATTGATGAATGTCGTGACATTGGTGATCAGTGCTTTGCTGTTTTTATTGCGTTTTTGGTATTGATAGGTCAGACTTCGAATTTGCTCTAAAAGTAATCCGGCATCCGGCCCGGCTTCACCAGGCAGTCGGCCGACAGGCCATTGTGCAACGAAGTAATTTTCATCAATGCAAGCATAAGGGTTGTCTGAAGGTACATCAAGGTCGTCATCAAAGGTCGGATTGGGCAGGGTGTGGAAGGGGATAATTTCCGATCCACCAACAATTAATAAGGCGCCAATCATTTCACCGCGTTGGCCGAGTGCGCGGTCAAGATCTGCCAGCGCCAGCTTAATTTTCCAGGGGTTACTGCCAATAACAGATTTGATTCCCATTGCTGCGAGCTCTTCCGGATCATCTGGGTAAAATAAGGTCGCGCCCCAACCCGGCAAACTCTGAATCAGACCGACCAGTTCGCTTAATAACCCGTCAATCACCGCAGCAGTGTTTGGGCCATAGGCTTTTTCAAGTTGTCCTTTCGACGACATGACCACGTAGACCGGGAAGCGATTATCTGCACGTTCCAGTTCAGGTTTTTTCAAGCGTTGGGCAATTTTTGAAAATGCACCCTGGATTTCATCCAAGCTTTCATCGGAGGCCCACTGCTCCGGCGCTGTTCTAAGGGGCATATTTCCAGGAATGGCCTGCTGGAATGTTTTTTCAGCTGGCGGTGTGGAAGTGACCCTGACCCTGCGCGTAACCTCGTCGTTGCTAATCGCTTGCGGCGCGGGCTTTGGCGCGATGCTTTTGGCAAAAGTGGGTACTTTCATTTCCCCAGTGTTAAGGCGATTCCAGCCCAAATAAGCCGAGACAGATGCTGGGATCGGTAAATCGAAAGAGATGTTCATTCGCTTGGGCCAGAGATCTTTAAACTGATGGTCAATGCCCATCAATTGTTCAATGACCTGACCAGCGTTATCATTGGCTGCCACCCAATGTAAACGCTCTACAGCGGTGGCTTCTAACCCCAATTCTATTTCAACCAGAGCACGGATTATATTGATCTGCAAACAATTCGGCCATTGCTGGTGGTAAATTTCTGACAGGTTGTTGAGCATCTCCTGATTGCCCAATTCGTGGGCAGTCTTTAGATGTAAAATCGCCGGCAACGGTGAGGGTGGGTTGTGCGCAATCGCCTCATGAAGCAAGGTCATCGCTGAGTCAAAATCGCCCTGAGCAAAGGCCAGGCGATACTTCCAAAGGGGCGCCAGCCAATGCGTCGTTTGCGCGTCTGGAGGTGATTTATCTTCAAGGTAATACGCCAGATCGCCATAATACTTTCGTTGGGTCTCAACGGGTGCAAGGTGATGGAGCGCACGCACTGTTTCGAGGAAGGTGGGGTCTAACGCAACGATACTCTCAAATTGTGCGATTGCCTGGTTTTGTAAGTCGAGGTGTGCAAACGCAACCGCCTGGTAGTGTTTGACGAAAAGATCGCCTGAATAATTCGCCAACCACAGCATTGTAGCGTCCTTGGCAAATTGATATTCCTGGCAGGTATCCGCCGCATTCAGGATCATCAAAAAACGATAGCGATCCAATGAATTTAAAGTGTTGTCGGGTTGTATTGCTGATGACATTGCTATTTCGCCTCTCGCAAGTGATTTACCAGATTGAGTGCTGTGACCACGCCAAGCTGGCGGATGATGTTGGGATCATCAGGTGAATACTTTTTAGCCGCTTTCAGCATGAATTCAGCGCCTGGGTAGTCCTTGATATCTTTCAAAGCCAACCCGGCATAATAATATGGACGAGGATCAGATTTGTTAACCTGGGAGCCACGCTCAAAAGTTTCGATGGCTTTGTCCAAATCGCGGCGTTCCTGGTAGGTTTTGCCTAATTCAAGATACGCTTCTACCAGTGTGTTATCGATTATGATGGCCTGGGAAAGGTGGCTGATAGCCTGGTCTAATTTTCCCTGGGCGTGCTGTAAACGGCCTAACATTAAATATACTTCTGGTTGATCGGGGGTCAGTCGCAAGGTTGATTGAGCTACTTTTTCAGCTTCGTCCAGCCGGTTGGCCTGGATCAACCAATCTGCCAGGGTGACCAGTACCAAGGGATCAGCCGGGTTGTTCTTAGCCAAAGCGATCAGATCGGGCAAGGCTTTTTCGACACCGAACTGTTCCTTTTTAATGTTGTAATATTCCAGCGCGCTATTTGTATTGTCGGGATGGTCTTCCAATGTCCGGTTCAAAGCTGCCAGAGCCTGCTCGAACTGGCCTTGTTTCGCTAAAGCCTTAGCTAAAAACACCAATGCACTTTCATTTTCTTTGTCATTTTCCAGCACTGCGGTGGCCTTGGCTTCCACGGCGAGAAAATCCTTTTGCTCCATTAAGAGTTTCATTTCCAAATTTACCAGGTGTTGATCACCCGGAGCCAGGTGGCTGGCCTTGCGGATGTTGGTGATCGCATCTGACACATCGCCCATGCGCTGATTTACTCCTGCCATCGCTGCCCAAGCTTTCGCATCACCAGGTTGATAGGTGGTGCTCTTTTCTAAATCTGAACGAGCCTGGGCGTAGTTGTTGATGTTCACATTAAGGGTTGCACTTTGTTGCCAGTAGCTTGCATTCTCTGGTTGGTAATGCAGTGCGTGTTGGATGTGTTTTTCTGCCATTTTAGGATTGGACGTTCTGGCATATAAATCGGCGGCCAGAGCATGCCATTCGGCTTCGTCAGGCCAGATGTTCAAAGCTGCTTCAATTGATTTCAAGGCGCGATCGGGTTGCTCAAGCATGAGGTAGGCCAGCAGGGCATGATTGATTGGATTGGCAGGATCGATGCTGAGTGCTTTTTCAACCTGTGGGATTGCGTTACCCCGATTATTTTTCAGGGTATAGACCCCATAAGCTTGTAAGACATCGATGTTGTCTGGATAGGCGTCAAGGATATCTTGAACCAGCGCTTCATCCTGGCTGCCGATGAGCACTGCGGCTGCCTCTTCTGGCCCCTGCACACAAGCATCCACATTCAGGTGCGCTGGCCAGGTGCCTGTGAAAGCTGATTCAATTCTTGCTTTGAGGCAGACAACCTGATCATGCGGCAGTTTGTTCTGAATACTGTCTAACAAGCCTTCCGCCGTTTTATAATGTTCTTCTGAGAGGCAAATAGCGCCAGGGGCATGTGCGGTGACCGATACTGTCTGGGCGGTTTGCTGAGCCTCGGCTGCGGTGGCCAGCGCGTATAGATAACGCCAGTTGAACAGGGGCTGGGTCTCTAATTGGTCATAAACTTTTGACCAACCCTGGATGGCCTCTAAATGATTGTCCAAGGCTAAGCTGGCTTCTGCAATGCTGTGAAGGTTGATCATTTGTCTGTAGATTAACGGCAGAGATTGTGCTCGATAATTCCCGATTGTTGAATTGAAGGATTTAATCGACTCATTGAGCTGTTCGGCAGCAAGAGTGAAGTTGCCTGCATTGGCTGCAAAACGACTTTGGAGCGCCAAGCACCTTGGATAGCTGCTGTCTATTAATGGCATAAAGCGTTCCACAGCTTGTTTGTAATCATCCTGGTAGATCAAAATTTCGATCTGAGAGCAAACCAGGTCTAACCAGTCATGTGAATCGATGGTTTCCAATCGACCCGATGGATCAATGAGATCTATCATCGCCAGAGCCGGTTCGTGGTCTAAACCGACCATCGCATTTTCAATGAGAGCATTTTTGAGTTTGATACTATGTTGGGTTTTTTCAAGAGCCAACGAAAAATGTTTCTGTGCTTCTGCGAAGTGCCCCAAGGCTCTGTAAAGGTATCCCAGTCGCAAATCGTAGCCCTCCAGTGACAAATCATGCGAATAAAGTAAAGGAGAATTGTTGATAAGGCTGAATGTGTGAGCGTCTTCATTCAAATCCTGAGGCCTATGTTCGTCGATTGATAGCAATGTTGTACAGGCCTGTTCGTACTGACCGAGGTTTGACAACAAATCTGCTTTAAGTAACGCGATTTGTGGATGTTGGTTGATCAGCCTTTGTTCAACATCCAATACATCCAGAGCATTTTTGTGTTGGCCCATCAACGATTGAATGACTGCTTGGTCCATCACTAAAATTGGGTTGAATTGCGGGCTTATTTGTAACGCTTTTTCAAGCGCCAGAGCCGCTTTCTTGAGGTCATTGAGGTGAACACAAATATAAGCTGCCTGATGTAGAAGGTCCGGGTTTTGCGGGGAGGAAGTGATGAATTCGGCAATGTTTTCTTGTGCTTCCTCTAAAACACCCGAAGTAATCAAGGTTTTTGCAAGCCAGAGCCTTAATTCACCGCGTTGCGGCATGAATTGAAGCGCCTCTTTTAATGCACGCACGGCTTCATCAGGGTCGTTAGAGCGGGTTTTAAAATTGGCATACCAGAGAATGTTATTAAAGTCTTGCGGCGCCATGATTAACGCAGATTTTGCCATTGTATTTGCCTTGCCTGGTAGTTCGGCAGCCATCAAAGCATCGGCCAAAGCATGTTGTACGATTAAATTACTGGGTTGAATATTGAGCGCATCTTGCAAAGCGGCCAAGCCAATTTCATATTTACCCAACCCTATGGCTGCTTGGCCTAACCCATACTTCAAACGCCAATCTTTGGAAAGATTCTGCTGATCGGCTGCTTTTGCCAACCTGCTGTACGTATTAAATGCACTTTGGTTCTGGCCGGATAACCGTTCCACATCGGCCAATAAGCGATCTAAAACGACCTGTTCAGGATGTATTTGTGATGCATGCGTAAGAACTGCGCTTATCTTGCCCAGCATGTCTTCTTTTTCTGATTCTGGGTCGTCTTCCACCCGGTCTAACGACAATTGCAGGGCGGCAACAACGGTTTCGATGTCTTCAGGGAATTGTTGAGCAGAAAAAAGTAAAATTGGTTCTGCTGAAGCAAATTGATCCAGTGCCAGTAAGGTATGCCCCAAGAGTCGGGCTGCAGTTGGATTTTGCTCATAGCTACTGCCAAACCCTTCCAGGAGCGGATAGGCATGTTCAGGTTGACCAACGTTGAGGAAGACCTCTGCCAGTTCAACTTTTCCTTCGATGTGATGTGGGTCAAGCTCATAGGCTTGTTTATAGGCGGATAACGCCTCGCTGTAGGATTGGTTGTCAGCTTCGGCTTTTCCAAGCGCCCGCAATAAGCGGGGGTGATCGGGGATGATCTTGATACCTTTCTTCAGTGTTTCCAATGCACGATCAGTTTGATCATTCTCAGCCCAAAGCCAGGCAAGCGTTAACCAGGCTTCAGCCTCGCTGGGGATTAAATCAACCACACTTTCCATATGCTGCATGGCTTTTAGTGCATCCCCTTTGAGGTGGTAGATTTCTCCTAAAAGTACCAAGGCTTTCGGGTTGTTCTCACTGCGACTTAAAATATTCTGGCAAATTGAAGTTGCGGTTTCCAGTTGTTTTGTTCTTACGGCGGCTTTTGCAAACATTTCCAACTCTTCAACTTCATTGTTTCCATCGGATTTAACAAGTGTTTGCAAGAACTCATAGGCATCTTGCCAGCGCTCTGATTGCGTGTAAAGCCGAGCCAAAGCGCGTTTGTGGGCATTGTTTGTTGGCTCAATCCGCTCGAGGTAAGCTGTTAGTTCGATTGTTTTTTCAATTTGGTTGGCTTTCTCGTAAAGATCGCGAGCAATTTTTACAACCTGGAGATCAGTTAAATTGTTGTGCAAATATTTTTCGAGCCAGTGGAGAATATCTTCTTGATGTTCCGTTTGTTGAATTGCAAACAAAACCTCAGCTTCCGGAGAGATGCGCGGTGGGTTAACATAATAACTCGATGGCGCTTGGCCTTTTTTGTGTGACCACTTGCTGGCCGGAATGTGAGATTGAATCAGCGCGTGAAACGGTTTTTCACCTTCATTTGGTATTTGCTTAAGCAGCAATTGTTTTTGAAGGGTATCAGGTAATTCCTGTAACTGTTGCCGGGCTTCTTCAAATTGTTCGTTTGCAATTAAAGAGCGTACATAAAAAAGCCGAGCTTGTTTTGAATGCGGCACTGACTTGATGATTTCAAGCCAGCGGGTTGGCGCTGTGTAGCCAGTATCGGCGACTAAAGTTTGAAAAAGTGATTGGCTCTTTAAAAACTCCAGGAGATCACTGGCCTTTTGGTAGGTCTCGGCTGCCTTGCGAATATTCCCAGAAAAATGATAGAATGCGGCCAGTCGATTGACATCCTCTGGTAGGGTATAGGCGATCGGTTTTTCAAGTGGGTCAACATCAGGGCTAACCGCTTCAAAAGACTCAATGGCTGAAAAAACGCGGGCAAAGAAGCTTTGGTTGCTTTTGGTTTGAAGCAATTGTTTCGCTTATTTGTTTTGTAACTGTTCTTGATTGAAATCTCCTAACCAATGTAAACTTTCCAATTGTGAATCGATCGGGAGCGGCTTAATAAACTCAAATAGCTGACCTATTAATTGTTCCGGCCTCATTGGATTGCTGATCAACGTGTGGAGCAGGATTGGAATAAACGCTTTACGGATCGATTCAGATGATGAAGAAAAAAACTCATCGGTCAGATCATTAAAATCCTGACAGTAAGAAAACAAGCACGCGAAGGGCGTTTGCCAGATGCGATAATTCTTTATGTTTGATTTAGGGTTGCGGAGAATGAAAATTTCTTCGCTAAGACCTTCCCAGGTACCTTTTCTCAAACGTCGTTCATGAAGGGTGAGCGCGATTAAACCAGCGGTATAAAGATCAGCTGGCGGTAACCCGGTGTGGAACACCGTTTCCAACGCTTGGGCAACTGCTGTTTTTAGCTCGGTAGGAAGCGTGATTTCGTTTTGAGAAAAATCCGCAAAAGATGACCCGGTTTTCTGTTCGATCAGCCAGGCTGCCATCTTGCCAGGTGCATAGTTGCAAAGGTCGCTGGGCGCATTCGTGAAAAATGGCAAACTGATCTTTTCGTCTTGTAAAAATTGCCAGACTAAAGGGTCTTGCGGAAGGCTTTTCACCAGCGTTTGCCCGTCTTCTGGTGAAAACTCTTGCCTGATTAAATCGAGCCAAACCGTCAGTGACATGCTATTTTCCAATCTCGTCTGATGAGTCAGTTAGAAACGCCAAGATTTCTGATAATAAAATAGGCCGTTGTCAGCAAAGCGATAGCCAGAAAAACAAGAAATACACCAATCCCCGTCGTTGTTTTCGAAAGATCATGCAAGGCGTTGACCAATGCAGAAGCATTACCCACCAAGCCAGCAATGTTTTCCGTGATGCCTTTTTCAGCGAGTTTAGCGGTTTGTTTTGCAATGGCTTGAATATCGCGACCAATGGCCTGTTTGATTAATATAAAAATGCTGACAGCGAGCACAATGAGCCCCATCAGGAACATCACCGTCGCCATGGTCATTTGAAAATCAAATGTTGATGTAAACATAAAACACCTCCAGAACATTATCTCTGGAGGTGTTGTAGCAAGTTCTATGCCAAACGCGGGTTGTGCCTGGGTTTACCCCGAGTATTGCTCGATGATTTCAGCTGGAAGATGGTGAATATCAATCGCTGGATCATCGCAGAAAATAATAGCCCGTTCGATTGCATTACGGAGCTCACGGATATTCCCAGGCCAATCATAATTCATCATGGCTTCCAAAGCGCGCGGGGTGATGTCCGCAATGTTTGTGCCCATGTTCATGTTGCTTTGTTGCAACAGCATTCCGACCAATTCAGGGATATCGCTTTTACGTTTACGAAGTGGTGGAATGTCCAAATCAACAACTTTCAATCGATAATACAGATCCTCTCGAAACTCACCATTTTTGATCATCTCCTTCAAATTCCGGTTCGATGCCGCGATAATCTGCACGTCAACTCGGATTAATGTGGTTCCGCCGACACGGCGAAAAGCGCGCTCTTCAATCGCACGCAAGAGCTTCGCCTGCATATCCATGGGCATGGAAGATATTTCATCCAGAAACAAAATTCCGCCATCAGCGACTTCCATTAGCCCGTTTTTCCGTTTATTCGAAGCTCCGGTGAATGCATTGGCTTCATGTCCAAATAATTCCGATTCCAACAGGGTATTGGCAATGGCAGCGCAGTTGATGGCAATAAACGGTTTTTGGCTGCGAGACCCAGACTGGAGGATAAAATTAGCTATGACCTCTTTCCCAGTGCCGGATTCGCCCGTAATCAGAACAGACACTGAAGCTTCCGCTGCACGCTGAGCAAGGTTGATCAGGGCTTGCATACGAGGATGTTCACCAATCACAAACTTAGTTGCTGCGGCGTGGGAATGACGCAAATGTTCCAGCTCGCGCCGCATAGCCACAAGGTCCTCAGCCCTTGAGATGGAGTTCTTCAATGTCTTCATATCGATTGGCTTAGTAATTAAATCCAGGGCGCCTTTTTTCATTGCTTCAACCGCATAGTCAATTTGTCCGTGGGCAGTAATTACAATGAATTTTGGTTGAAAAGCCATATGAAGGACATCATCTAACAAAGAGAGACCATTGCCGTCTGGCAGCAGGATATCTAAAATGCAGATATCGGCTTTGTTTATCTCTAAAAAACTGCGTGCTTCTTTGAGGGTACCTGCTTCGAGTACTTCCTTGCCGTCTTTTCTCAAACTATCTGCAATCGCCTCTCGAGCCGTATCAACATCGTCTACAACCAAGATTGTTGCACTCATTAGTTGCTGAGACCTTTCTTCTTCAATAAGAATATCTTAAATATTGTGCCGCCTGGGTAACTATCGACCTCTATTTTGCCTTTGTGCGTATTGATGATGCGCTGTGTGATTGCCAAACCCAAACCGGTGCCAGGTTTTGACCCTGTTACAAAAGGTTTGAACATGTGGGCTTTTATTTCATCCGGAATCCCTGTTCCCGTATCCGTTAGATTTATTTGTATAAAATGCCGGTCTTGTTCATCATCAGCTTCGGTTATTTTGATCCCCAGGGTGCCGCCTGTTTCAGCCATAGCGTTAACGGAATTGCTGATCAGATTGGTAAAAACCTGGTCAAGGGCGCGAAGATCGCCTTCAATTATGGGGTTGTCAACCTCCGAATCGTAATAAGTTGAGATGTTTAATCGCATCAACCTGGGATGCCACCGTTCCATGATCCTGGAGAGTAGAAAATTCAAATCGACCCCAGCCATTTTATATTCCAAGGGTTTGGCAAACGATAAGACACTGTCCATTAAATACATCAGTTTATTGCATTCATCGCGGATATTATCAATCCATTTTAAGTTTGGATCGTCTTCGCTGAGGCTGTCTTCAATAACTTGCAGAGAGAGCACAATTGCATTGATCGGGTTGCGGACTTCATGAGCAAAAATGGCCGTCACTTCGCCTAAAATTGCCCGCTGTTCAAGCTGCTTTTTAATGGCCTGGCTTTCCTCTTGCTGACTGAGATCTCGAATTAACATGATGATTGAGAACAATGTCCCTTTGCTCATCACCGGCGACATCAAAATTTGGGCTGGAAATGACCGGCCGGATCGGTGATGAACAGTCAGGTCTCCACCGGAGAGGCTGGGTAGGCCCTGCCGGGCAGATTGAAGGGCAGAACCCAAAGATTCTGAACCGATAAGAATTGATTCTATGGGTTGACGAAGCGCTTCAACGTTGGCATATCCTAAGATCGATTCCGCTGCAGGATTAATTTCTGCTACGGTTAGATCTGGCGCAAGGATGATCACACCTTCTTCAAGGTTGCTAATAATCTCATTCTGGATTCTTACAACCTGTCTGATCTTGCTGTTAAGGTTGTTTAGGTGTTGCTGTCCAGTATGGCTTTTCATCGTGCTGGCTATATGTGCTGCCAGCAATCTGGCCAGTGGGAGGGTGTTCACATTCGGCGCGGGCGATTTTGAGCCCGCAATTAATAAGCCAAATTTTGCTGTTCCTAACTCGAGTGGGGCGCTAACTAAAAAGCGAAACTCAGTCTGCAATGCCGATTGATGAAGGCTGGAAAGGGCTGCTAAATCGGACGTCCATATCTCAGACTGTTGATGATGCGTCAGGTCTTCAGCGGATAAGTGAGTCGGCAGACCGGCAGCCTGGCTGGTATTGGAAGAAAGATGAAAGATCATGGGCGGGTTTGACCCGGTAGCTTTATAGATGCTCACGAACGATGCATCTAAGATCGTTTCGGCCTGTTTGAGGATTTGCGTCAGGTCTGTATCAGTTTGTGTTTGACTGGCAGACCGGATAAGTGCAATCAACTTTTCGATAACATTAATTTGTTCACTTGCCAGAGATTTTGTAACCAGCTGTCCCTCATCTGGCTTCAGCAAGATGACCAGGTTTTCAGTTGAGTGTGCTAATGGGAAAATCCTAACAGTGACAGGCAACAAAGCTTGTTTTTTATGCCTTAATAGTGCTTTTTTGTCATGGCCACTGATTGGGTCAGTATCTGAAATCTTGGGAAGCAGGGTCTTTATTGACTGGTGAATGAATTCATTTTCGCCTAAGTTCGTGAGTAAGAACAAAGCATTGTTCGCGGCGAGGATGCTATCTTTGCCAGGTTGATAAATGATTGCCGGGTCGGGAATTAAATTTAATAAGGTTAGAATGCTTTCAAGCCCCTCTTCAGGCGTGAAATTGAGGTTTTTGTCGTTTACCGGGTTGTTTTGGCTCACATTCTTCTCAAGCGGTTGCAAATTTTTCTATTCGTCTTAGGTGGGCGGGCAGGATACCCTCCATTGCTCGATATTTTGCCACAGTTCGTCGGGCAATAGAGATTCCCTGGCTTTCTAGCTGTGCCTGCAGTTCAGTGTCGTTGTAAGGATGCGGCTCGTTTGAGATGATATCCTTGAGAATTGTCCTCACTGCTAAGCTTCGATCAAAGAACATGGACATCGGAATGATTTTCTTATTTGGCAGCTGAACTGTTTTATTAGCAACTGCGCGTGAAATGGTAGATTCGTGAACTTCCAGTTCTTCTGCAATTTGGGCTCTGGTAAGCGGTTCTAAATGCATTTCACCTTGCATTATAAATGATTTTTGGATCGCGGCCAATCGTGACATCAATTGTTGCATGGTGTTGTTACGTTGCTGAATGCATTTGATTAACAGCGAAGCTTTGTCGATATCTTTTTTCCATTCTTCATGCTTTTCGCCGGTTTGCTCTTTGATTGCTTTTTTAAACAATGGGTTAATTCTCAGCGTACCACGAGACGGCATAATGATTTCAATAATCAACGGGTTACCAGGCTTGTTATTGAGATAATAAATCAGGACATCTGGCTGATTGAAAACATCGGGCTTACTATCGTTTGGATTACGGACCGTTCCCCAATTAGCCCTGGCAGGGAAGGGATTTAGGTTGTCGCTGATAAAATCAGACACATTTTTCATCTTTGGAACTGTGATTCTGTATTTCCTTGCCAGCTCAGAAAATCCGTGCTTTGACAGTAAATCAAAATCCTCACTGACCACTTGCTTTACATAATCCGGCACTTCGCTGGTTTCAGAGATATGGTCAATTTGTGCCAGCAATGCTTCTTTGACGTTTCGAGCGCCAACCCCAATTGGCTCACAGCGTTGGATTCTTAGCAAAACGTCTTCTACTTTGCTGGGCGGCACATGCAGGTAACGGCAAATTTCAGCGATATTGATGCTTAATAAGCCATCATCATCCAGGTTTGTCAGGATCATGGCAGCAATCTCACGTTCATCGAGCGCTAACTCTGGCGCAATTTGACGCAGGACATAGGTTGGCAAATCTAAATTTGTTGATGAAAATGGGTCTTCGGAGTAATCCTCGAAAGACGAAGACGTGTTCCCTGAAAATGTGAAGAAATCATCTTTTGGAGAAATAAAAACAATCGTTTCGTCAGGGTCCATCGTTTTCGGTTGGCTACAAATTAAACAAGGACCTTCCGGAGGCAGTTTTCGTCCGCACATCGGACAGCGCCGCTCGTTGATGAGCTCTAAAGCCGGATTTTTTGAAAGTTCCAGGTCAATGGTTTGCTGTAACTCAATCGAGGTCATGTACAGCAAAGTCATGGTCTGAGCAATATGCGCCGACGTCATTGGGCTTTGTGTTTGGTATTGTCCTTGTGTTCGGGCTAATTGCATTTGCTTCTCTCCTGAATTGATTATATATGGACAATTGAAATGTTGCAAGATGTGTGCCATAGAAATTTACAGCACCCCTTGCAATCATAACAGCCTGAGGCATGGTAAAATGCTAAGCACTAACCAATTGTGAGGCGTTTTATGAAGTTGAAAGTGATTGGCGGAGGTCTGGCCGGCAGTGAAGCAGCCTGGCAAGCCGCTGAGCGGGGGGTTGAAGTTGTATTATACGAGATGCGACCAAGCCTCACCACAGATGCCCATCGCACAGATAAATTAGCCGAATTAGTATGTTCAAATTCGCTTGGTTCGAATCTGCCTAACCGGGCGTCGGGTTTATTAAAAGCTGAATTGCGAAAGCTGGGCTCGTTACTCATCGACTGTGCCGATGCAAGTGCCTTGCCAGCAGGCGGCGCTTTAGCTGTGGATCGGGAGATGTTTTCTGAGCGTGTCGAAAAAAAGCTCATATCGCACCCGAATATCACAATTTTCCGTCAGGAAATTGGTGAAATTCCAGAAAGCCCGGCCATCCTGGCCACCGGGCCGCTAACCTCGCAGGCGCTATCTGAGCAATTAAAGATATTTACCGGTGAGAACCACCTATATTTTTTTGATGCAATCGCCCCAATTGTTGATTACGACTCTGTTAATTTTGATATTGCCTTCAGAGCAGACCGTTATGTTTACGACAAAGTTGGCGAAGGCGATTATATTAATTGTCCCTTGGATAAAAATGATTACGAAACTTTTTTGAAAGCATTGATTACAGCGGATAGGTTTCCACTGCGTGAATTCGAGATTGAAATCGAAGGTGGTGTGGATGCAGGGAATGATACCTATTTTCAAAGATGTCAGCCGGTTGAAGTGCTTGCCAGCCGGGGTGACCGAGCACTGACTTTCTGGCCGATGCGACCAGTCGGGCTGGTTGACCCTAAAACAGGGCGGCGCCCCTTTGCGGTGGTTCAGCTTCGGCAGGATACATTAGCGGGTGATCTTTATAACCTGGTTGGTTTTCAGACTAATTTGACCTTTTCTGAACAGCGTCGCGTTTTCAGGATGATTCCAGGGTTGGAAAATGCAAAATTTGAAAGATTTGGCCAGATGCACAGAAATGCTTTTTTGTCTTCACCAAAGATGTTGGATGCCAACCTGGCGTTTCGAAAGCGGCCAGGGCTGTTTGTCGCTGGCCAATTAGCCGGTACTGAAGGCTACGCTGGAAATATCGCCTGTGGCCTGGTGGCAGGGGTCAACGCAGCTCACTATCTGCTTGGAAAGCCGCCGCTTCAATTACCTGTGACGACCATGATTGGTGCGTTGATCCATTACATTACGCACGCTAACCCCGATGATTTCCAGCCGATGAAAGCCATGTTTGGGTTGTTGCCTCAAACCGACCAATCTCAACGACTCAAAAAAATTGAACGTTATGAATATTATTCACAACGAGCATTAACCGATTTGGCACAATACCTGGAAGTAAATGCATTGGTATGAAAGCGGCTTGATAAACAAAACACTTACAAAGTGTGAAGTTCTTGATCACTATATATCCACCATTAAAAACTGATTGATGCTTTATAATTAGGTTGTAACCGCTAAATAAAGAGAGGTGATTAAGTCGTATGGAGATCAAACCTGCCCAGCGTATCGCAGCTGTTAAACCGTATTTTTTCGCCGAATTAGAAAGAACTATTGCCCAATTGAAAAAAACAGGGTTGAATATTATTCGCCTGGATATGGGATCGCCTGATCTGCCGCCAGCAGAACATATTGTTGAGACGCTGGTTGAGTCCGTTCGGCGCCCAGATGTACATGGGTATGGCCCCTCTGGTGGTACGCCCGGGTTAAAATCTGCCTTTGCACAATACTATCAAAAGCGCTTCGGGGTTGAACTTGACCCGGAGCGTGAGGTGATCGCATTAATTGGGTCGAAAGAAGGTATTTATAACATCAATCAGGCTTTAATTAATCCAGGCGATCTAGTTCTTTTACCTGACCCTTGTTATCCAGTGTATCGAGCTGGTGCTCAGATCAGCCAGGCAGAAGTTTATACGATGCCGCTATTGGCCGAAAACGGCTTTCTACCTGATTTAGATCGCATTCCTGAGGATATCGCCCAAAAAGCTAAATTAATGTGGCTAAATTATCCGAATAACCCAACCGGGGCAGTCGCACCACTTTCATTTTTTTCTGAAGTGATTGATTTTGCTGTTAAATACAATGTTGTTATTGCTCATGATGCGCCATATGTTGACGTCTGTTTTGATGATTATGAAGCTCCCAGTATATTGCAGGTTCCAGGGGCAAAAGAAGTTTCGATAGAATTCAATTCACTGTCAAAAACCTACAATATGGCTGGATGGCGAGTTGGCGTGGCTGTGGGCAATGCTGAAATTGTACGATTATTGCGGTTAATTAAAAGCCAGATGGATTCATCACATTTTGTCCCGATTATGCAAGCAGCTGAATCAGCTTTGTTAGAAGATCAATCCTGGATTCGCAACCGCAACTCAGTTTATCAACGTCGGCGTGATATCGTTGTGAAAACAATGGAAGAACTTGGATTTAAAATTGAGAATCCCAAAGCATCGCTATATGTTTGGGCAGGATTGCCTCAAGGGTGTGGCGATGATATCGAGTTTTGTGATGTTTTGTTGAGGGAAACCGGTGTAAGCATCACACCAGGGATTGTGTACGGTAAATCTGGCGCTGGGTATGTACGCATTTCATTAGTCATACCTGCTGAAAGCCTTGTTGAGGCGATGCTGCGCATGAAGGAATGGATGTCAGAGCAAGATTAACCTTAAATGGCAAAGAATAAACTTCTAAAAACAGAACAAGTGCAACAGCAAGCGCTTTTAGTTGGCGCAAAATTAGCAACGCAAGATGATATGCTTTCGTTAGACGATTCCCTGGAAGAATTAGAACTGCTAACTCAAACTGCAGGCATTGAAGTTGTTGGCCATGTAACACAAAATTTACAAACGCCCAACCCTAAAACGTATA